>JBDTCD010000081.1:0-7892 GCA_039923755.1 Terrimesophilobacter sp.
GACACAGTCTGTGTAGCCAGCCCTACGGCAGCAGCCGGGTCGGCCCGCGGAAAAGGTAGGTGGTCTCCCGGAGGTTGGGAAGACCGAGCATGAGCATGAGCACGCGGGCAAGGCCCATGCCGAATCCACCGTGCGGCGGCACTCCGTAGCGGAAGAAATCGAGATAGAAACCGAGCTCGTCTGGGTCGAGCCCCTTCTCACGAGCCTGTGCCTCGAGAACCTCGATGCGATGTTCGCGCTGCGCTCCGGTGGAAATTTCTACACCGTTGAAAATGAGGTCATAGCTCTTTGTGATCGACGGGTCATCATGGCGCATGTGGTAAAACGGGCGGATGCTGGAGGCGTAGTCCGTGAGGAATACGAACTCGTGCCCGAACGTCTCCTTGACGTAGGCGGCGATCTGACGCTCGCCCTCCGGGTCCATGTCATCGTCGTGCCTCGGCACCTCGTAGCCTCGCTCTGCGACGATACGCTTCGCTTCGGCGAGCGGGATTCGTGGGAAGGGCACCGTAGGAACCGTCACCTCGATACCGAACGCGTCCTCGATTTCCGCGCCGTGCTTCTCCTTGACCGCGATGAAACCGGCAACCATGAGCTCTTCGTGCAGGCGCATGACGTCTTCATGGCTGTCGATCCAGCTGAGTTCAGAGTCCACGCTCGTGAACTCGGTGGCGTGACGACTTGTGAAGCTCGGGTCTGCGCGAAACGCGGGACCGATCTCAAATATGCGGCCAAGTCCGGCAGACTGCGCCATCTGCTTGAAGAACTGCGGACTCTGCGCGAGGTACGCTTTGCCCTCGAAATACTTGACTTCGAACAGCTCGGCCTTCGACTCGCTCGCACTCGCCATGAGTTTCGGGGTATGGATCTCGATGAAGTCGTGCTCGAGCCAGTACGTGCGCCAGGCGTGTTCGAGAGTCGTCTGGATGCGCAGGATGAGGTTGTTCTTCGGCACGCGCAGGTCGAGAAAACGCCAGTCCATCCGCTTGTCGATCCCGGTATCTTCGGCGATGGGCGACTCCAGGGCATCACTCACGACGTCGAGCGAGTCGATGAGCACCTCGATGCCGCCGAGCTTCACACGCTCATCGTGCTTGAGGGTTCCCGTGACGGTGAGGAAGCTGCCGGTGCTGAGTGCGGACACCGTGTCGGCCAGAACATCTGCGTCGTCGGCCTTCGGATGCACGAGCTGGAGCGCTCCGGACTCGTCGCGCAGGACGATGAACTGCACCTTCTTTTGGTCGCGGACAGTGTCAACCCAGCCGGACACCGTGACCGGCCCGTCGCTCGAGGCGGCAAGGTTCTTAATGAGGGTGCGTGTCGTCACCGATCAAGTCTAGAGTCCGTGCATCCGTGGCCCAGCATCCGCAGTCTCAGCAACGGGTACCTAGACTGGACGGGTGCCCGCATCGCTTGTCCACCTTGTCCGTCATGGCGAGGTTCACAATCCCGATGGCGTCCTCTATGGTCGCCTTCCGGGGTTCCGGCTCTCCAGCCTAGGAGAGCGGATGGCGATCGCTGCGGCGGCATCGGTGAAGGAACGCGGTAGTAACGTGACCGCGCTGGTCTCCTCCCCGTTGCAACGCGCCCAGGAATCGGCCAGACCGTTCGCCGAACTCTTTGGCCTCGACATCCGGACCGACGATCGCCTCATTGAACCGACGAACCGTTTCGAGGGGCGCACGTTCGAGTTTGGACCGCAGGTGATCCTTCGACCGCAGTCCTGGCCGTGGGTCGTGAACCCGTTCCGGCCGAGCTGGGGTGAGGCATATCGCTCCATCGCCGACCGGATGTTCGCCGCCATTGATGAGGCTTGGTCAACCACAGATTCCGGGGATGTGGTGCTCGTGAGCCACCAACTTCCCATTTGGACGATCACGCGGGAACTTGCTGGCGACCGCTTGTGGCACGATCCTCGCAAGCGCCGCTGCAGCCTCTCCAGCATTACCACCTTCAAGCGCCAGGGCGACACTTTCATCGAGGTCGGCTATCACGATCCGGCGAAGTACCTTCTCGATCAGGCCGTCGACACGGGGGCAGTGTGATGCGCGCTGCCGCCACGCGTGGCTCAGTCACACGGAGCCCCGTCGGTTTCGGTGCCCTCGGGCTTGTCGCCGTGCTGCTTCTCGCGGGCTGCTCGGCTCCAGACCAACTGGCCATCGACTACGGCTCTGGCGGCAACAAAAACTATGTTGCAGGAGACGGCAGCATCCTGGAGATCACTCCGGCGAACCGGGCAGCCCCGATCGTTTTCAACGGTGTCACCGACGGTGGGGCGGATGTCTCGAGTGCCGAATTCAAGGGCGAGGTGCTCGTCGTGAACTTCTGGGCAGGCTACTGCGCTCCGTGCCGCACGGAAGCCCCGGAACTTGAGAAGCTGTCGCAGAAATGGGCTGGTAAGGGCGCTGCATTCCTCGGCGTCAACACGTACGATGAGCCGGCGCAGGCGCAAGCATTCGCGCGCAAGTACGGTGTCACCTACCCTTCCGTGATCGACGTGCACTCCGGCGCGGTTCAACTCGCCTTCGCCGGAACCGTGGCGCCGAGCGCGTTGCCGACCACCATTGTTCTCGATGGTTCGGGCCGCGTCGCGGCACGAATCCTCGGCCAGGTCGAGTCTGCGTCGATCCTCGATGCGATCATCACGAGAGTCGTCGAGGGCGACGGCACGTGACGAATCCGATTGGCGAGCTCGTCCTGAGCGGCAACCTTCTGATCGCTATCCCCGTCGCAGTGCTCGCTGGGCTCGTCTCCTTCGCGTCGCCCTGCGTGCTTCCCCTGGTCCCCGGATACCTCGGCTTTGTCGGCGGCTTCGCGGGCGGCGATGGCGAGGGCGCGTCCGACCGCGGCAATCGGCGCCGGCTCCTTCTGGGAGTTGCGTTGTTCATCCTCGGATTCAGTGTCGTGTTCGTGACATTCGGCCTCGTCTTCGGAGTCGCAGGGTTGCTGCTGAAGCAATGGATGGACATCATCACGCGCATTGCTGGCGTGATCGTGATCATCATGGGCCTCGTCTTCATCGGCCAGTTCACGGTGTTGCAGCGCACCATGAAGCCGCGCTGGCGGATTGCGACGGGCCTCGCAGGTGCGCCAGTACTCGGCCTCGTGTTCGGCCTCGGCTGGGCACCGTGCATCGGCCCGACGCTCACCGCGGTGCTCGCGCTGAGCCTGGATGGCGGTTCCCCCACGCGAGGCGCGGTGCTCGGTGCCGCCTATTGCCTGGGCCTCGGTATCCCGTTCCTCCTCGTCGCACTCGGATTCGGTTGGGTCAGCGGTTCCGTGGCCTGGCTGAAGCGCAACATCCGGGTTGTGAACATTGTGGGCGGCGTTGTCCTCGTGCTGATCGGCATTCTTATGGTGACCGGCCTCTGGCAGGTCATGATCTCCTCACTCGGGGCGGTGATCGGAGCCTTTGTCACGCCCCTATGACCACATTGAAGGATCGGGCCCGCCCGAAAAATCCGATCCCGGAATCACGCAACCCGCGCTGGGACTGACCGGCTACCTCCGATTCTTCTGGCGCCAGCTCACGAGCATGCGCACCGCCATCGTCTTGCTGCTGCTTCTGGCCATCGCGGCCGTTCCAGGGTCGATGTGGCCGCAGCGAAGTTCCGACCCGAACGGCGTCATCCAGTTCTTCAGCAAAAACCCAACGCTTGCGCCGGTACTTGATCGTCTCCAACTCTTTGACGTGTATACGTCGGTGTGGTTCTCCGCAATCTACATCCTGCTGTTTATTTCGCTCATCGGATGTGTGATTCCCCGCACCATTTACCACCTTCGCGCCTTGCGGGCAAAACCGCCGCGCACACCCGCAAGGCTCGAGCGCCTCGCCGTGTTTGAGGCGACCGAGCTTGAACCAAGCGAGCTCGACCCGGGCGAATCGGGAAAATCCGTGGACGCTTCGCACGCTATCGAGGCTGCGCGTTCCCAACTGAGGTCGAGCGGTTACCGGGTCGCACTCTACGAGGGCGCGAAGGATCTTTCGGTGTCCGCCGAACGCGGCTACTTGCGAGAGACCGGAAATCTCGTCTTCCACACGGCGCTCATCGGCATTCTCTTCGCGGTGGGACTCGGCGGCGGGTTTGGATACACGGGCCAGAAGGTCATCGTTGAGGGCCAGTCCTTCGTCAACATCAAGGGCGCATACGATTCGTTTACGCCCGGGCGGTTCTTCACCGATGCGGCGCTGCAGCCGTACCGTCTCACGCTCGACAACTTCGAGGCAAAGTACGAAGAACACAGCATCCAGGCGTACGGGCAGCCCATCGACTACACCGCCCACGTGACGACCTGGTTGCCCCATCAGAAAGGTGTCAACTCGACCATCAAGGTCAATGAGCCTCTCGCTCTTGGGGGTTCAGACCTTTACCTTCTTGGCAACGGTTACGCGCCGACCATTACCGTTCGGGACGGACAAGGCAACATCGCGTTCACGGCATCCGTCCCCTTCCTGCCGCAGGATGCGAACCTCACCTCGACCGGGGTCGTGCGAGTCCCGGATGCCCTCCCGAAGCAACTCGCGTTTCTCGGATTCTTTTACCCGACAGCTGGTCAACTGACAACCGGTGCCCTGACCTCCATCCATCCCGACCTTCGGAATCCTGTTCTCACGCTTTTCGCCTACACGGGTGACCTCGGACTCGACAGTGGCGTGCCGCAGAACGTGTACGCACTCGATCCGACCGGCCTCACGCAGATCGCGGGAGGAAAGAGCGGCGCACCGGCGATTGAACTGCGTCCTGGTCAGACCGTTCAGCTGCCGGATGGCCTGGGCTCTGTGACGTTCACTTCCGCCTCTCCGAATGCGGCGGCCAATGACTGGTCGAAGAGCGTTCCTCGCTACATTTCACTCGACATCCACAGGGACCCCGCGCAACTCTGGGTTCTGCTGTTCGCCATCATTGCGGTAGCCGGCCTTTTGAGCTCGTTGTTTCTTCCGCGACGGCGAGTATGGGTTAAAGCCATCGACGGGTCAGACGGTCGCCTGCGTCTCGAATATGCAGGTCTTGCACGCGGCGAGGACCCCGGGCTAGCTGCAGCAGTGTCTGCGATTGCAGAGCGTCACGCGCAGAGGCTGAAGGCTTAGGCTGGAACCCGTGACTGAAACCTTCGACTCGTTCGCTCTTGTTGCCATTTACTCGGCGATGGGCGTGTATGTGGTCGCGTTCATCTTCTTTACACTCGACCTCGCAAAGCGCTCTGCGGATGCGAAACCCGCGGCTATCACCGCATCCGTCGGCCAAAATGCCGCTGTGGGTGGCCGGGCGACGGTGGCGACCCTCGAGGCAGAGGCAGAGGCCGTCGCCGCACCGCCGCGTCGTGTGGAAAGGGTGGCGTTCTCCCTCACGGTGCTCGCGTGGGCTCTCCACGTCGTGGGTGCGGTGCTGCGCGGATTGGCCGACGGGCACGTGCCGTGGTCGAACATGTTCGAGTTCTCCCTGGTGTCCTCCGCGATCGCCGTCGGTGTGTTCTTGTTCCTGCAGTTCTGGCAGGACCTGAAGTTCCTGGGCACCTACATCACGGGTTTCGCTCTCATCGTTCTCGGCGTAGGCACGGTGAACTTCTACGTACCGGTGACACCACTTCCACCGGCGCTTCAGTCGTACTGGCTCATCATTCACGTCTTCGTGGCAACCCTGGGGACCGGCTTTTTTGCGGTGGGTGCTGGACTTTCCCTCATTCAGCTCCTGCAATCGCGTCGTGAGGCTGACAAGACCAGCCGTTTGAAATTCCTTGGCACGTTGCCACAGGCCGACAAACTCGAGAATCTCGCGTACCGCGTCATCGTCGTCGGTTTTGTCTTCTGGACGTTCACTCTCATCGCCGGGTCCATCTGGGCATTCCACGCCTGGGGCCGCTACTGGGGCTGGGACACCAAGGAAGTCTGGACCTTCATCATCTGGGTGCTGTTCGCCGGCTACATTCACGCACGTGCCACGCGAGGCTGGCGCGGCACACGATCGGCATGGCTTGCCATCATCGGCTTTGGTGCTGTCGCGTTCAACTACACGATCGTCAACCTTTTCTTCAAGGGACTCCACGTCTACTCCGGGCTCTGATCGCATGGACCCTGATGCTCAGGGCTCACGTTCCCGGCCTGCACTTTCCCGTGACTCGCTCTTCTCCAACGCCAACGACTACCTGGAGACGCCGATGCGGCGATTCTTCGGATGGCGTTGGTGGCGCGGTTGGCGCGGCTGGCTGATTTTCGTCGTCGTCATCTCCGTTGTCGGCACCATCGGCGGCGTCGGACTCGTGCAGGCTTTCTCAGCCCCGACCGAGCCATGGAGTCAATATCCGGGTGTACCGCACGTGCCCAACGACCAGATTCTGAAGAATCAGACTCTGGACCAACTACAGCCCAAAGTGGATGCGGCGATGGCCGATGTCCGGGCGGCAATCACGGCGGAGTTCGGCTTCACGTGGAGCGCGAAGGGTACCGATGTCGTGGAGTACGACACCAACCGTCTGGGTGGCATATCACTGCTCAACACCTACGACAGTGTTACGTGGCAGTCGAGCCAGACGCTGCGCTCCGACGCGGACAAGAAGCGCGCACTGAAAGTGGTGACCGCGGTGATGGCCAAAGACGGTTTCGGCACGCCAGAACTTCAGAACCTCCCGGGGCCGGACGCGTTACAGGACTTCGGCGGGTTCACCCTCGAGGATCAGGGTCGATGGGTGCTTGCCGGGCAACCGCCTGGGGTGAGCAAAGGCAGCCTCCAGTTCACGATCCTCGATCTGTCGCACGATCGCACCGGCATCCTCACCGAGCAATCGAAGAAGGCTGTCACGTCGCTCGGTTGGGAGCCCGAATACCTTTCCATCTCCTACCACGGCGAATTCATGCTGAAGCAGGCGGACAAAGCCGAGTTCGCGCGTCGTGCGGCAGTCTACGAGGGGCACATCATGCCGGTACCCGGCCGAAACAAGGACTAATCGAGCAGGTCGCGGCAGCGCTGCAGGCGTGCAAGCCACCAATCTCGGCGCTCGTCCGTCGCGGCGAATCGATCCAGCAGCGAAGGGTCTACATCCACGCGCCGAACATCGATCGATCCGTCGACCGGATGCAGGGGAGCGTCGGTAACGTCGGCCGCCAGCAGGGCCGCGGTGCCCAGCCCACAGTCGAACTCGAGTTCGGGGATCGCTGCGGCCAGGAACGCACCCATGGCCAGCCCAACCGACGTGTCGAGCGCGCTGGAGATGACGACCGGCAGCCGAGCCTGCGACACGATGCGAAGGGCGGAATGCACTCCGCCAAGAGGTTGGGCCTTCACGACGAGGATGTCCGCTGCGCCAGCTCGGGCAACTGCGAGCGGGTCGACCGCCTTGCGCACACTCTCATCGGCCGCGATGGGAATCCCAAGATCGGCTATCCGCGTGCGGAGTTCCCCTAATTCGCCAACGCTCGCGCACGGCTGCTCAGCATACTCAAGGTCGAATTCGGCCAGCGTGCGGATCGCCCGTTCCGCCTCATCGATGTTCCAGAGGCCGTTAGCGTCGATACGGATGCGCCCGATCGGGCCAAGGTAGTCGCGCGCGGCCGCTACCCGCCGGATGTCGTCGGCGAGACCCCGTCCGCGCTCGGCGACCTTCACTTTGACCGTGCGGCATCCGGGGAACCGGTCCAAGACATCGGGGACCTCGCTCGGCCCGACCGCGGGCAGCGTCGCGTTGACTCTGATCGATGTTCTCACGGAGGTAGGCGGCTCATTCCATCCGAAGTCCAGCGACGCGGCGAGCCAGGTCGAGGCCTCCGCATCGTCATATTCCACGAACGGCGAAAACTCCGTCCAGCCCTGCGTGCCGTGCATAAGCAGGGCTTCCCTCGCATCGATTCCCCTGAATCGGCTGGCAAGCGGGAGCGAGACGACGCGAGCCGTGTCGAG
>JBDTCD010000082.1:0-7324 GCA_039923755.1 Terrimesophilobacter sp.
GCGTCCGGAGATTCTCGCGGCTGCGCCATACCGCCAGGGAAAGCCGGCTCCGGCCGAATCTTTCAAGCTCTCCTCCAACGAAAACCCGTTCGATCCGATCCCCGAAGTACTTGAGGCGATCGCCGCATCCGCCGTGAACCGTTATCCAGATGCCGCGGCAACGCTGCTCTGCGATCGTCTCGCTGAGCGGTTCGGGGTCAGCCGCGGCAATGTGCACGTCGGATCCGGGTCGGTATCCATCCTCGCGCAACTGATCCAGGCGGCAGCGGGTGCCGGCGACGAAGTCCTCTACTCGTGGCGCTCGTTCGAAGCGTATCCGGGCCTCGTCACCGTCGCAGGGGCGAAGAGCGTCATGGTGCCGAACCTGCCCGACCATCGGCACGATCTGGTGGCCATGGCGGCAGCCGTCACCGATCGTACCCGGGTGGCGATCGTGTGCACTCCGAACAACCCCACCGGCACAATCGTGACCGCGCAGGAGTTTGCCGACTTTATGGCAGCGGTTCCCGGGAACCTGCTCGTGTTGCTCGACGAGGCCTACGCCGAATTCGTCACGGACCCCACCGCGGTCAGCGGCCGGGACCTCACCGGCAGGTACCCGAACCTCGTGGTTTTGCGCACATTCTCCAAAGCGTTCGGACTTGCAGGACTGCGGGTCGGTTATGCGGTCGGGTCAGAGCGCATCCTTGATGCCGCACGCGCCACCGCCATCCCGCTCTCGGTCACCGAGCCCGCCCAGCGCGCGGCAATCGCCGCACTCGACCATGAGGACACACTCATGGAGCGGGTCGCTGTCATCACACAACGGCGCGACGAGGTTCTCGCGGCGGTGCGCGACCAGGGGCTTCCGGTGCCTCGATCGCAGTCGAACTTCCTGTGGTTCGCCACGGGGGCGGACACCGCTGCAGCAAATGACATCCTTCTCGCCCACGGAATCGTTGCGCGCGCCCTCCTTCCGGAAGGCATCCGTGTGTCCATCGGCGAAGCAGCCTCTGTGGATAAGCTCCTAGCAGCCACCGCGGAGGTTGTTGAGAAGCTACCAGACGTGCTTTCCGGCCCCGCGTTAGATTAGAAACTCGTCGCGGCCGTCCCCTCCCGCGGTTCCCCGAATTCGTCCGGCGTATCGTTAGGCGCCCTCACACTGAGCGAGGTTTCACATGACGGAGCCAACCGCTGCGCTCCAACTCCTCGCCCCCGACGGCACACTCGCTGCACCGGATGAGCGCACAGAACGGTTTCTTGCCACGGTCGATGCACTCTCCGACGGAGAGTTGGAACGTTTCTACCGCGACATGGTCGTCATTCGCCGATTCGATGTCGAGGCGGCGAACCTCCAGCGCCAGGGCGAGATGGGCCTGTGGGTTGGCAGCATGGGGCAGGAGGCGGCACAGGTCGGTTCCGGTCACGCCGCTCGCGCGCAGGACCACCTCTTTCCCGCGTACCGCGAACATTCGGTTGGGATGATCCGCGGACTCGATGTCCTCGACATCATTCGGATGTTGCGCGGCGTCACGCACGGCGGGTGGGATCCAGTGCAAACGGGCAACTTCCACCTCTACACGCTCGTAATCGGCGCTCAGACCCTGCATGCGACCGGATATGCCCTCGGCATCGCACTGGACGGACTGAGCGGGACCGGCGATGTTGGGCGGGACCAGGCGGTCATCGTGTACTTCGGTGACGGCGCAACCTCGCAGGGCGATGTGAGCGAGTCGTTGACGTTCGCCGCAAGCTGGCAGACGCCGGAGGTCTTCTTCCTGCAGAACAACCAGTGGGCGATCTCCGTGCCGGTGTCCACGCAATCGCGCACCCCGTTACATCTGCGCGGAGACGGATTCGGCATCCCCAACATTCAGATCGACGGCAACGACGTGCTCGCAAGCTACGCCGTCACCAGAAGGATGCTCGACGAGGCCCGGAGTGGTGGCGGTCCACGTCTGATTGAGGCGATGACCTACCGTATCGGCGCCCACACTTCGTCGGACGACCCGACGAAGTACCGGGATGATGCAGAACTCCAATCGTGGAGCGCGAAGGACCCGATCACGCGATTCGCAACCTGGTTACGCGGTAAAGGTGCGACCGATGCTTTCTTTGCGGAGGTCGCGGCCGAGGCAGAGGATATCGCCGCCGACATCCGTAGCCGTGCTGTAACTCTTGGCGTACCCCCTGCCACGTCGATGTTCGATCACGTGTACTCAGAGCCGCATCCGGTGATGGATGCGCAGCGGGCGTGGCTCGTCGATTATGAGGCGTCGCTGGAGGAGAACGCATGAGCCAGGTGCGCGAGCTCCCGCTGGCGAAAGCGATCAACGCAGGGCTTAGGCAGGCGTTGCTCGACGACGAGAAGGTCTTGCTCATGGGGGAGGACATCGGACCGCTCGGTGGTGTGTTCCGCGTCACCGAGGGGCTGCAGGCGGAGTTCGGCGCCCGCAGGGTGATGGATACACCGCTTGCCGAGTCGGGCATCGTCGGCACCGCAATCGGGCTTGCCATGCGTGGGTATCGGCCGGTGTGCGAGATCCAGTTCGATGGGTTCATCTACCCCGCGTTCAACCAGATCACCTCGCAACTTGCTAAGCTCACCAACCGCCACGAAGGGGCACTCACCATGCCGCTCGTCATCCGGGTGCCCTTCGGCGGGCACATCGGCGCGATTGAGCACCACCAGGAAAGCCCTGAAGCCTACTTCGCCCATACGCCCGGGCTTCGCGTCGTTACCCCGAGCACACCCCACGATGCCTACTGGATGATCCAAGAGGCAATCGCATCGAATGACCCGGTGATGTTCTTCGAACCGAAGAGCAGATATTGGCACAAGGGGCCGGTCGACTTTGCGGGTAGCGGTATTCCGCTGCACTCGAGCCGCATCATTCGCAGCGGCACCGACGTGACACTCGTGGGATACGGCGCCATGGTGACGATGCTCCTGAGGACTGCCGAGATCGCCGAAAGCGAGGGGACGAGCATCGAGGTTGTGGATGTGCGTTCGCTCTCCCCCGTGGATTACGGTCCCATTCTCGACTCTGCGGCGAAGACGGGACGGGTTGTGATCGCCGCCGAGGCTCCGGGGTTTGCAAGCGTCGCCTCCGAGATCGCTGCCACCGTCGCAGAGAAGGCGTTCTACTCCCTGGAAGCTCCTGTCCTGCGCGTCTCAGGTTTTGATGTGCCATTCCCGCCAGCGAAGCTCGAAGCCGTCTACCTTCCCGACGCGGACCGCATACTCGAGGCTGTCGACCGCGCCATGACGTTCTAACCGGAGGAACCAAAGATGAGCACGTCAGAATTCGTGCTTCCTGATGTCGAGAGCATCATCGAGGAGCCAGCGCTCCTGCTCGACTGGGGCCCGGATACGGTGCTAGTGATGTTGACAATCATTATCAATAATGATTAGTCTGTAACCTGCCCGTCGTTTCTCGGGCTTCGGGCACCGGTCATCTCGCCTCCCCAGTCAGGTTCGCTTCGTGAAGAAACTCGCTCTCCCGCTCGTACTTGCGCTCGCCGCAGGCACGCTGGTGTCGTGTTCGATTACGCAGCCTGCCTCAGACGGGCTCAGCGTCGTCGCATCGACGAACGTCTACGGGAGCATCGCGGAGGCGATAGTCGGTACGCACGCTACCGTCACGAGCATCATCGACAGCCCATCACAGGATCCACACGCTTTCGAGGCGAGTGCCCGGGTTCAACTCGATCTTTCCCGCGCTGACGTCGTCATCGACAACGGGGGCGGCTATGACGACTTCGTCGGTCGTTTGCTCTCCGGTTCGGGCAACACGAAAGCGACGGTCATTACCGCCGTTGACGTTTCGGGGTTGACCACAGAGCAGGTCGACGCCAATGAACATGTTTGGTACGACCTGGATGCCATGAACGCCGTGGCCACCGCAATCTCCGACACGCTGACGCAACTCGACCCGACGCACGCCTCCGACTACCGCAGCAACCTCGAACAGTTCACGGTGTCGATCACCGACCTCACGTCCCGAGTCACTGCCATCGCCCACGACCATGCTGGTGAGAACGTGATGGTCACAGAGCCGGTCCCGCTGTATCTACTCGAATCAGCGGGTCTCACTAATGTGACACCGGCTGACCTCTCTACGGCGATCGAGAACGGGAACGGTGTGCCGCCGGCGGTTCTGGAGCATGCACTCAGCGTTCTGGGTGGTGGAACCGTCTCACTGTTCGCCTACAACGAGCAGACCGCTGGCCCGGAAACGACCCAGCTCCTCGCAGCGGCTAAACGCGCGGGAGTTCCCGCGCTTGCTGTGACGGAAACTATCCCCGCCGGGCGCAGTTATCTTGAGTGGATGGCCTCCAACATCCGGGCGATCGAGGAGGCTCTCGCATGATCACCTCCCCCGTTCTGAGCCTGAAAGCGGCAACTCTCGCGTTCGGGGACCGTGCGTTGTGGCAGAACCTCAACCTCGAGGTGCAGCAGGGCGAGTTCCTTGCCGTGCTGGGGCCCAACGGCACAGGAAAGACGAGCCTCCTCAAAACGATCCTTGGCCAACAGAGGTTGACCTCGGGCACGATCGAGCTCCTCGGGGGGCCAGTACCGCGTGGGAGCCGCCAGATCGGCTATATCCCGCAACAGAAACTCATGGACCGTGGTTCTCCGCTACGTGCCAGAGACCTTGTGGCGCTGGGAGTCGATGGTCATCGTTGGGGGCTTCCGGTGTCGTCGCGTGCAGTGCTGGTACGGGTCGAGGAGGTACTCGAATCGGTCGGCGCGGCCGACTACGCGAACGTGCCGGTCTCCATGCTCTCGGGAGGCGAACAACAGCGCATCCGGGTGGGTCAGTCAATCGCCGCGCGACCGAAACTCCTGTTGTGCGATGAACCACTCCTGTCTCTCGACCTGCATCACCAGCGCTCCGTGAGCGAGCTCATTGATGCGCAGCGCACCGCCCTTGGCACCGCTGTGATCTTCGTCACCCACGACGTGAATCCAATCCTGCCGTTCGTCGACCGCGTCTTGTATCTGGCTGGCGGACGATTCAGGGTGGGGACGCCGGATGAGGTGCTTCGCTCTGACGTGCTCTCCTACATGTACGACACCCCGGTGGAGGTCATCCGCTCACGCGGCCGCATCGCCGTCCTCGGGGCGCCAGAAGGGCACGGCGTGCACGGTCACCTGGAACACCACGAGCGTCAGTCGGGAGTGCTGGGCTGATGGGCGGAGATTTCTGGTCGCAGATCTTCGGCTTCGCTGACTATGGCGACCTGCTGTGGCTCGTGAGGAATTCCATTCTGGCGGGGGCGCTACTCGGTGTCGTCGGGGGTCTGATCGGCCCGTTCGTCATGACCCGCGATCTCGCGTTCGCTGTACACGGGGTCAGCGAACTCTCCTTTGCTGGGGCGTCAGCCGCCCTGCTCTTCGGGGTGAACGTCGTGGCAGGGTCCATTGCTGGCTCACTCATCGCGGCGATTCTCATCGGACTGCTCGGCGCGAAAGCGCGCGAACGCAACTCGATCATCGCCGTTCTCATGCCATTCGGCCTCGGCCTCGGCATCCTGTTCCTTTCCCTCTACGGTGGCCGCAGCGTCAACAAGTTCGGCCTGTTGACTGGCCAGATCGTCTCGGTGGACAACCCGCAACTCCTGTGGCTCGTCGTGGTTTCCGTCGTCGTCATCGCGGGGCTGCTGGTTATTTGGCGGCCGCTCACCTTCGCGAGTGTCGACGAGGATGTCGCGCAGGCACGAGGAGTGCCAGTAAGGACGCTGTCCCTGGTCTTCATGGTGCTGCTCGGTCTCGCCACAGCGGTGTCGATCCAGATCGTTGGGGCGCTTCTCGTCCTCGCTCTTCTCGTTACGCCGGCGGCAGCGGCAATGCGCGTGACATCCTCACCCCTGCTCACCCCCGTTCTCAGCGTCGTATTCGCGGTCGTCTCCGTGGTCGGCGGCATCCTGCTCGCTCTCGGCGGAGGGCTGCCGATCAGCCCTTATGTCACGACAATCTCCTTCCTCATATATCTCGTGTGCCGCGTCATCGGGTGGCGCCGGGAGAAGACAGGCGTCGGCGGCCGCACCTCTGCCTCGAAGGCGGCTTAGGATGCTGGCATGAAGCGGAACACATGGCAGCGCGAAGCCGTGACGGCCGCTCTCGCCACGCAGGACGCTTTTGTGAGTGCCCAGCAACTGCACGGAGTGCTGCGCGAGGAGGGCACCGGCATTGGGCTTGCTACCGTGTACCGGGCGCTCGCGGACCTGGCCGCGGGCGGTGGCGCCGACTCGTTGCAGTCAGCGGAAGGCGAAGCGCTCTATCGGGCGTGTACCCCCGGCCAGCACCATCATCACCTCATCTGCCGCAATTGCGGTGCCGCCGTGGAGATTGAGGCGGATGCCGTTGAGCAGTGGGCGCGGACGATCGCGGCAGCGAACGGATACACGCAGCCGGAGCACGTCGTAGACGTGTTCGGGCTCTGCCCGGAATGCTCGGTGTCCTCCGCCTGATGCCAAAGTCCGTCCCGGAAACGTGGGGAGAGGGCAGTGCATCACACCCGAATCGCGCCGCGTTCCATTGCGGCGGCGAAGGCGCGGGCGCCCAGGCGAGCACGCGCAAGCGAACCGGTGCCGGTGACGACATCCCGAATGGTGCGCAGCGCGAGCGCTGGCCCCTGGACCAGCATCGTGGTGACGACCGATTCCTCCCATGCCGCGAGCTCGTCGCGAATCTTCTCCGGCGGCCCGATGAGCGCAACATCCTCGACGAGCGCAGTCGGGACAGCAGCGATCGCGTCCCGCTTCTTGCCCGCGAGGTATAGCTCCTGGATGCGATCGCAGTCAGCTGCATACCCAAGCCGGTCGATCACGTTCCGATGAAAGTTCGCGTTCTTTGCACCCATGCCCCCGATATAGAGCGCGATCGTGGGGCGCACGAGGTCAGCTGCGGCTTCGACATTTGGATGCGGGATCACCGCAAGCTGAACAGCCACCTCGAAGTTCCGGGCCGACGAAAGCGCGGGGTGGCGACGGGAGAAACCGTCAGCGAGGTAGCCGGCGAACTCATCGTTGGCTCGAGGCGAGAATAGGAACGGCAACCACCCGTCGGCGATCTCCGCCGCGAGTGCGACATTCTTAGGTCCCTCCGCTGCGAGGTAGATGGGCAGGTCCGACCGAAGCGGATGCACTGTCGACACGAGCGGTTTGCCGAGCCCGGTGGCATCCGGGCCTGCGTAGGGCAGCGGATAGTGCGGCCCCCGGGCAGTGACCGGGTGCTCGCGGGAGAGCACATCGCGGATAATGGCCACATACTCGCGGGTTCGTGCGAGTGGTTGAGGAAAGGGCTGCCCGTACCAGCCTTCGACGACCTGCGGTCCTG
>JBDTCD010000083.1:0-7121 GCA_039923755.1 Terrimesophilobacter sp.
AAGATTCTCCCGGCGACGCTGGCAACGCCAACACCATGCCCCGTCAGACCACGGAGACCACGCCGTGACCGCCACTCTCGCCATCGACGTCCACGGCCTCATCAAGAACTTCGGTTCTACCCGAGCCCTCGATGGCCTCGACCTCACGGTGGAATCCGGAACAGTGGCTGGCTTCCTCGGGCCCAATGGCTCGGGCAAAACCACCACCATCCGTATTCTGCTGGGGCTTCTCCGAGCTAACGGAGGGCACGCTACTCTCCTCGGAGGCGACCCCTGGAAGGATGCCGTCGAGCTTCACCGTCGGATCGCGTATGTCGCAGGTGATGTCACCCTGTGGCCGAGCCTCACTGGCGGCCAGGCCATCGATATCCTGGGCTCCCTTCGCGGCGACCTTGACCGCACTCGCGTGGACTCATACCTGCAGCGGTTCGACCTCGACCCGACGAAGAAGGCACGCAGCTATTCGAAGGGAAACCGTCAAAAGGTCGGGCTGGTTGCCGCCTTCGCAAGCCGCGCGGAACTCCTGTTCCTCGACGAGCCTACGAACGGACTCGACCCGCTCATGGAGGGAATCTTCACCGAATGCGTTGCGGAGGTGCGCGCCGAAGGCCGCTCAGTGCTCCTCTCGAGCCATATCTTCGCTGAGGTGGAGAAACTGTGCGACACGGTCACCATCATCCGCGATGGTAAGACGGTCGAATCCGGCACCTTGTCTCAACTCCGTCACCTCCACCGCTCCACGATCAGCGTGACGATTGAGGGCGATCCGCGAGCGATTTCGGCCATCGAGGGAGTGCATGACCTCGTCGCTGATGGCAGCCATCTGACATTCACTGTGGACAGCCCCGCCGTGCCGAGAGTCCTTGGCGCACTTTCCGCGTTGAATCCGCGCGAACTCGTCTCCACTCCCCCCTCGCTCGAAGAACTGTTCCTGCGTCACTACGGGGTGCACCCGGCATCGGAGCAGGAACCGATGGCGGCAGAACGATGAGCACGGTCACCACATCGGCGTCGTCGTCGACGGCGTCCGGATCGGCGCGGGCATCCACCGCGCGCTCGCGTAACATCACCACGGGCTTTGGCATCATGGTGGGCTTCATCCTGCGCCGAAATTGGCTCCGGATGCTCATCTGGCTCCTCGTACTCGCCGGAATGGTCGTCCTCGTGATCGACTCGCAACGCGAACTGTTCCCCACTCAGGCCGCCCGTGATGCGTATGCACAGGTCGCGAATACGCCGGCGATCGCGGCGCTGACCGGCTTGCACTATGCGGCAGGCACGCTTGGCGGCATCCTCAACATCAAACTGTGGATGACGATGGCCGTCGCGCTTTCCTTTGCCGTCATCTTCCTGGTGACACGCAACGGTCGCGCCGAGGAGGAAGCCGGCCGCACCGAATTGTTGCGTGCGGGCGTTCTCGGCCGCCACGCCTATTCGCTAGCGAACTGGTCGGTGTTCTCGGGATTCGCCCTGCTCGTGGGGCTCGCATCCGCCGGCGCCGCCGTGAGTCAGGGCTTGCCAGCGGCTGGTGCGCTGCTCATGGGCGCGTCATTCACCGGCACGGCGCTCGTGTTCCTCGGGGTCGCCGCGATTGCTGGCCAGCTCGCTCGAACAAGCAGCGGAGCGAACGGCTTCGCGTCAGCGGTACTCGGTATCAGCTATCTCGTGCGCGCTGTTGCGGACGTACAGGCCGATGGTGACACAGCGAGCTGGCTCACGTGGCTCTCGCCCATCGGTTGGGCACAACAGTCCCGCTCGTATGGAGAGAACAACTGGTTGCCTTTGCTGTTGTGCCTTGGTGTCACAGTGATCCTGTGCTGGATCGCATTCACGCTCGAAAGCGGCAGGGATCTTGGTGCGGGGCTGATTCCGGAACGAGTCGGCCCGCGGACGGCATCCGCACTCGTGCGCACGCAGTTCGGGCTGACTGCGCGGCTGCAACGCGGATCGATCATAGGTTGGATGCTCGGCGTCGTCGTGTTCGCCCTGTTCTTCGGTGGGGTCGCAACCGCCATGGCCGACCTGTTGTCCGGTGACAATCCGATCGCCCACGCATTTCTCGGCGGTTCAAAGAATGTGCTCGATGCTCTCCTCGGGTTCTTCCTCATGGCGAACGCCCTTCTCGTCGCCGCTTTTGTGCTTCAGAGCACTGGTTCGATCAGGGCGGAGGAGGGAGCCGGGCGCACGGAGCTGCAGTGGTCCTCAGCCATCTCGAGAATCCGGTGGGCGGCAGCACGGATGGCCCTGCCCGCAGTGATCTCACTCATTCTGCTTGCGGTCAGCGGGGCCGCCATCGGCCTGTCCTTCGGCGCGGCCGTCGGCCAGCCGGACCAGGCCTGGCGCTTCATGGCGGCCTCGGTCGCCTACTGGCCGACTGCACTGCTCATCATCGGGATCGTGGTGCTGTGCGCCGCGGTGATACCGCGTGCTGCAACAGCGGTGACCTGGGCGTTGTATGGCCTCGCGGTCATCCTGTCCATGTTCGGCGACCTGTTCGGGCTGCCCGACTGGGTCGTCAAGAACACACCATTCACCGCAATCCCGCGACTGGGAATGGACTTCACCGTACTGCCGATTCTGGTGATCACGGCACTAGCGGTGATCGCAGGGGTCGTCGGGCTATGGGAGCTTCGAGAACGTGACATGACCAGCGCCTGACAATCTCGGGCAGGATGGCGGTATGACTACGTCCACCGCACTCGAAATCATCGCCGCTGTGAAGTCGGGGAAACTCAGCCCCGTTGTTGTCGTGCAGGATGCCCTGCAGCGAATCGAGGACAACTCTGACCTTGGCGCGCTGCAGGAGGTCTTCGCCGACGAAGCACTCGCGGCCGCTTCGGCATTGGCGAAACGAGGGGATCTTGGGACGTTGCCACTCGCGGGCCTGCCTATTCTCATCAAAGACACGATTCCGGTCGCCGGACATCCGATGCGGGTGGGATCCCTTGCGACTAGCCAAGACCCCTCCGACCACGACCATGAGGTGGTTCGCAGGTTGCGCGATGCGGGTGCCATCATTCTCGGCCTCACGACGGTTCCAGAACTGTGCGTATTTGCCACGACGGATTCGCCGTCCGGGATCACCAGGAACCCCTGGAACCCCGAGCGAACGCCCGGCGGATCTTCCGGCGGCACGGGTGCCGCCGTCGCTGCGGGAATCGTTCCCGTCGCCCACGGGACTGATGGTATGGGATCAATTCGCATCCCCGCCGCCAACAATGGGCTTTTCGGCATCAAGCCGGGGCTCGGCACCGTTCCGGCCGACCTCGGGGGCGACTCGTGGGGCGGGATGGCAGAGAACGGCCCGTTGGCTTCAACCGTGGCCGATGCGGCTCTGGTACTTTCCGTCATGGCGGGCAAACCCGAACTCGCGAAGGTCACGGAGCCCACTGAGCCGCTGCGGATTGGTGTCGTCCCGGCGACGACCTCCTTCCTCGTCCGCCTTGACCCGCAGTGGAAGAAGTCGCTCATGGACACTGCGGATGTCCTCCGAGAGGCCGGCCACACAGTGGAGGTCACCCGGTTTCCGTACCCGGCGAACCCGATTCCGATGTTCGCGCGGTGGTTCGTTGGCGTGGCAAAAGATGCGGAGGGACTGGACGAGGCGAAGCTCCAATCGCGAACGCGTCGTCACGTAAACCTCGGAAAGCGCGCGCTGAAGAAAGGCTGGGTGAAGCAGCGCGATACGGTTCGCCTCGAGGCAGATGCCCGTATGTTTTTCGCGGACCACGACATCCTGTTGACGCCCATGCTCGCGCGATCGGCGCCCAGAGCCGAGGAATGGTACCGACGTTCATGGTTACGCAACATCTGGTCGAACCTTCAATACGCGCCGTTCGCGGCACCGTGGAACATGATCGGCTGGCCAGCGGCATCCGTGCCGGCCGGTTTCGACGCAAACACCGGGATGCCCACTGCCGTGCAACTCGTTGCCCCGCCGAACAGCGAAGCGCAAATTCTCGGAGTCGCCGCTCAACTTGAACGACTTCGGCCATGGCCGCGGACTGCTCCCGCGCGCAATGCCATGAACCGGTAGGCCGTTAGCCAATCGGGCGAAGTGTCAGAATCTGCTCAGCGCGCCCGAATGGACCCATCAGGTCGCACAACACAGTCGAGGTAAGGCCGATCCCGTCGCTGCCGAACGTCACTGAGTTCTGAAGGCCGAGCCACTCCCCTTCGGGTTCGCGATAAAGGTGGAGTTGCAGGTCCAGGTTCGGGAACGCGTAACCGCCCGGCCCCGGGTCTACCCTCGTCGCAATTCCGTTACTCGTGTCCGCGACGCCGACGAGTCGGGCGAGATCCGAGACCGAACCCGGGGAAACGAGCGGATGCAGTGGCCGGATCCACGCGCGCCCGTGGCCTGGTGCGTGGCCAGGCAGTGTGCGGATCTCGATCGAGCGGATGTATCCCCCTGGCCACTCGTCGAGTGTCACACGGCGCCCTGATTCTGGTGAACCGGACATCGGCTCGTCCTCGACCCCGACAATCGTCCTGGTGTCGGATCGCTGCAGACGCCAGGCCGTAGCCCTCACCGCTGGGCGGCCGTTCGAGATGAGCTCGGCCTGCACCAGTTCGATGGTGCGGCCGGGCCGCAGCATGGTGTTGACGAGGTCAAACTCGCCATCCGGGATCAGCCCGAGGATGTCGTAACTGATACGCGCCGTACGCAGATCATCTCGGGGTTGAAACTTCTCGAGGCAGTGCGCCAGAATTCCCGACACCGGGCCCATATGCTGCTCGTGCTCATTCCAGGCACCCTGGGCATGACGTGTCGCGCGGAACCGGCCCGAGCCTAGGTCGACGTAGTAGGGTTCCACGTCGTTCAATAACGCGTCGTTCAATAACGCGTCGTTCATTTGGGCGTCGAGTTGGTCGCGGAGGGTTTACGCCACCGGCCGATGCCGGGAATGAATCGGCCGACCCGATGGGCATACTCGGCGAACTCGGGGTGCGCTGCGCCCAGCATCCGTTCTTCCCATCGTGCTTTGAGCGCGAGAAGCAGGACGAGCGCAGCCCACGTAGCCAGATGCCACCACGACGCTCCGAACACCACGAGCCCTGCGCCAATGATCATGAGCCCGGTGTAGATGGGGTTGCGAACCAGCCCGAATGGCCCAATGGTGACCAGCGATGCGCTCTCCTTCGGGATCGGGCTCGCGGTGAGCGACGAACCCAGGCTGATGACACCTCCAGAGGCCAGCGTCAGGCCAATGACGATCAGCACGCCCGTCACGATAAGTACAAGCGCGTTTCGTGGCCACCAGGGACCCGGAGGTTCCACAACGAGCGCCGCGAGGAGAACCACTTGCAGAGCCACGAGAATTGCGGCACCGGCACGTGCAGAGCCGCTTCTGGTCATACACTGCTCGCTTCGGCGTTGATCAGTCCGTACGGGCCATGGCGACCATGGCCATGATTCCGATAATTGTGACGACCACACTGATGACCGCCATGGCGGTGAGGAGGGCAGCTTCCATGCCGCCAGTATCGCCCGGAACCGCACAGAGAGCCAATCGGCCCCGAGAAAGTGCTCGACGGGCGATTCATTGGTGGTGGCGGTTTCAGTGCGATTTCACGAGTGCGACAAGCGCGAACAGGCCAAGGATGGCGACGATCGTCCCAATGGTGAGCAAGACGTACTCAATCGGATGCATAGTGCCAGTATTCTCCTCTTCGCCCCGTGAAACCAACCTCAGCGGACGAGTCTGATTTCCCGGATGTTCCCGTACGTCGGGTCGATCTTCTCCGCGCCATCCGCTTCGAAGTGGTTTCGACGGTAAAAGGCGATTGCTCGTGGGTTCTCGTCGAGTACCCACAGCGAGGCCGGTCGATCGCCGAGAGCAGCATCCAGTAATGCCTGGCCGAGGCCGGAACCCTGGTGGGCAGCTAGAAGATAGATGGTGGCTAATTCAACGTCTCGTGGCGGATTTTCGTCTCGGGGAGGCGCGGTAGAGGCGAAACCCACGATGTCACCGTCTACTTCCGCAACCCAGACGTCGCCGAGTTGTTCTCCGATGATATGGTTCCACATCCGCGCCCGGCGTTCCGGCGGGTTGCCGTCAATAACCTCGGGTGGGAAGTGGCCCGTGTATGTCTCGACGTGGGCCAGATAGTGCACACGACCTATCGACTCGGCGTCCTCGGCTCTTGCTCGCCGCACTCCACCTGCCATGTTCAGATGGTACTCACCTCCGTCATGTGGACAACCTGCCGGAATGTCAGTGGTGGGGTGTTGTGTTTAAGTATGGAAAGAATCCGAAGCGCGGCGGACGCCGCGGCGATGAAGGATGCTCTCCAGCAGGATTTCGACCTCCAATTCGATGCACTGGTGGAATTGTGGGCCGCCGAGCACGATGAGTACGACGAGGCGCAGGATTGCCTCGATGCATTGCTGGAAACGCGCACCGTCATGGCGTCGATGCACGCTCGGGAGCAGCGGCTGCTGGCACGGCTGGAAGCCCTCGCGCTTGATCCGATGGGTCTCGCAGCGGCGACCGGGTCGCGAGAACTCGCGTGGCGCTCCCTGGCAGCCGAAATTGCCGTCGCGACCCGGCAGTCGGACCGCACCGTTCAGTCCATGATGGGGCGAGCGACCGATTTAGTGTCGAGGCTTCCGTTGACGCTCGAGGCGCTGGAGAGTGGTCGGATCTCGATTGGCCATGTTCGCGTCATTCTCGAGCATTCGACCGGGCTCGAACGCGATGCACTCGCGGAGTACGAGACTGTGGCACTCTCCCGAGCGGAGGCGACGACTCCGGGCAAGCTCGCTGCGTCGGTGAAGATAGCGGCATCAAGACTACGAACTGAATCATTCGAGGATCGGCACGCGGAGGCACGCGAATTGCGGAGTGTGTCGATCAGGGAGTTAGGTGAGGGGATGTCCGAGTTGCTTCACCTGCTTCCCACCCCTTTTGCAGCAGCGATCTTCGACCGTCTCACTCGTCAGGCCAAAGCCGTCGCTGCCACTGGCGATCCCCGGACACGTGACCAACTGCGATCCGACCTGGCCGCTGACCTTCTGCTTACCGGGGAACCGGCATCCGGGGAGAACGCACCGCACACGGCCGCTGAGGGTATCCGCGCTGAAATTTCCATCACGATTCCGGCGCTCACCCTTCTCG
>JBDTCD010000084.1:0-3148 GCA_039923755.1 Terrimesophilobacter sp.
CTGACATTTGTTTGTTGTCTATATTTTTCCAAAGGAATCTCTTCGGTCGACAAAAGTCAACCGACGAGGTTTTTGGCATTTGACATTGTGCACGCTGTTGAGTTCTCAAGGATCGGGCGCGCCTAAAGCGTGACCTTCCGGCCGTTTTTAGGGCAACTGCTCTAACCTACCACCAACCGGTGTTCTCCGCTCGACGGTGATCCCTGACTGCGGAGCAATCTGAGCCGTACATAACTGGAGTGTTCCAGAGGTGGGTATTCCATCGTAGTCCGACGCACACCCTGCAGCAAGTGCAGTGAGTCTGTCAGCGAGGAAGTCGTTCCACTTGAGGCTCAGTAGCTCTTCGGCTAGCTGAAACCTTTGGGGTGACAAGGAGAAACTCTATGTCCTCTGCGGGATGCGTGCAAATTTCTGCGCATCCCGGGCGTGTCGCCCGGTCGGCACTTTTGTCAGCGAGTAAAGACGCCGGCGAGGGTCTTCTTTCCGCGGCGCAACACCGCCATTCCATGGTGCAAATCAGAGGACTCCAGCACTGCATCTGCTGAGACGAGTTGGACGTTGTTGAGGTAGACGCCACCCTGGCTGATCGCGCGGCGGGACTCCCCCAGGCTCGAGGTCAGACCGGTGTCCACAAGAAGCTGGGTCACGAGGGCATCCGGTGCACTCGTCGTGTTCGGCAGTTCGCGGAGCGCGGATTCGAGAGTCTGCTTATCGAGTTGCGACAGCTCCCCCTGGCCGAAAAGTGCAGCAGAGGCTGCGATCGCCGCATCCGTGGCCGCTGCACCGTGCACCAGCGTGGTGACCTCGTGGGCGAGGCGCAGCTGGGCCACACGCCTGAAGGGTTCGGCTGCCACTGCATCCGCAAGCTCGTTGATTGTTGCGCGGGAAAGGAAGGTGAAGACCTTGAGCCGCTCGATAACGTCGGCGTCATCCGTGTTCAACCAGAACTGGTAGAACGCGTAGGGGCTGCACATCGAGGCATCCAGCCAGATCGCATTACCCTCGCTCTTGCCGAATTTCGTTCCATCGCTGTTCGTGATGAGCGGAGTGCCGATCGCATGGACAGTTGCGCCCTCAGCCTTGCGGACAAGCTCTGTGCCGCTGGTGAGATTGCCCCACTGGTCGCTCCCCCCGGTTTGCAGCACGCAATCGTAGCTGCGGTACAACTCGAGGAAATCGAGTCCCTGGAGGATCTGGTAACTGAACTCCGCATAGCTGATGCCCTCGCTCGAGTTCAGCCGACTGCTCACGGCATCCTTTTTGAGCATGGTGCCCACTCGGTAGTGCTTGCCGATGTCCCGGAGGAAGTCGATGGCGGACATCGGCTCGGTCCAATCAAGATTATTAACGAGCCGGGCTGCATTCTCGCCCTCGAAGCTCAGGAACTTCGACACCTGAACCTGCAGATAGCCGACCCACTCTGCGACGGTGTCCTTCGTATTGAGTGTGCGTTCGGCAGTCGGTCTTGGGTCGCCAACGAGGCCCGTCGACCCACCAACGAGACCAAGCGGCTTGTGGCCGGCAAGTTGGAGCCTGCGCATAAGAAGAAGCTGAACCAGGTTTCCGAGGTGCAGGCTCGGTGCGGTGGGATCGAATCCGCAGTAGAAGGTGATCGGCGGTCCGTCCACGAGCGCGGCGAGTTCTGCCTGGTCAGTGGAGACCTGAATTAGCCCTCGCCACTGAAGCTCTTCCCACGCTCCGCCGAACGAGTCGTCGTTGCGTTGGGTGTTCAAGACTTCGGATGCTGGCACCGGGTCAGGATACCAGTGGTGTGGCCCCTCTTTTGTGGTGTGTTCCCGCGCTGCGGGGTCGAACCCGCGAGGCGGATATACCCACGCGACGAGCACGACGGAGATGATCATCAGCAGCAGCCACGAGCCCAGTTTCGCTATCGAGACCGGCTCCCAACCATTCACTTGGTTGGGGTAGCTCCAGGCGTGGGACCACGTTGCGATGTTTTCTGCGATCCAGATGAAAAGTGCGACGAGCGTGAACCCCACCACCAGCGGCATTCGAAGTCGCGCATGGAAGATGCGCACGTGCATCATGCACGGCCCAAAAACCCCAAGCACCGCCAGCAGCAGAATCCATCGCGCATCCCAGACATAGTGATGCGTGAAGAAGTTTGCATAGATAAGCATTGCGAGGACGGCGGTGACCCATCGCGGAGGGTATCGGGTGAACCTTAGGTCGAACAACCGATAGACGCGCACCAGGTATGAACCCACCGACGCGTACATGAACCCGCTATACAACGGCACGTTGAGAATGTGAAGAATACCGTCCCCTTCGTAGACCCACGATCCGACACTCGTCTTGAAGAGTTCCATCCCCGTACCAACGATGTGGAACAGGATGATGACGCGAAGTTCGCGCAGCGTCTCAAGGCGAAAGACCACCATGAAGAACTGGATGATCACCGCCGCGATAGTGACGAAGTCGTTTCGCGCCAGAGCGGCTTCGTGCGGATACCACAGTGCGGTCGCGAAAAGCACGGCGAGCATCGCAGCACCGAAGATGCACGCCCAGCCCTGCTTCAGTACGAACACGATGAACTCGACGAGCCAACCGGTGATGCGCGTACTGCCGCCTCTGGGTGACCGTTCAAGAAAGTGGCGGGCACGATCCTCGATGAACCTCTCAAGCGAGGTCCCTCCGGCCTGAACTGGTTGCTCCTCGTCGGTCACGCGCTCACCCTAATTCATTCAACCGGGACCATGAGTTAAGCCTCATCGCTTGATATGGTCAAATCATGTCTGTACCCTTGATATATTCACATCAAGTCTCCTTACTTGAAGGACGCCATGTTTGTTCTCACCGCTGACCAGGTCGCCAGCAGGACCCATGCAGACCTGGTGGAAGATGCACTCAACGACATCACCTCATACATCACCGACCCGGTGCTGCGCGCAGAACGGACCGTGGGCGATGAGTTCCAGGTGCTGGTCGCCGAACCCTCCACTGCCCTCGACATCATCCTGCGGCTGACCCGCACCGGGCGCTGGAGCGTCGGATGCGGTGTGGGAGCGGTCAGGTCGCCGCTTCCCGCCTCGATTCGCGAAGCATCGGGGCCGGCGTTCGTCGCCGCACGCGCTGCAGTAGAACGAGCGAAGAAGCGCCCCACTCGATTTGCGTTGGAACGGGAAAC
>JBDTCD010000085.1:0-8808 GCA_039923755.1 Terrimesophilobacter sp.
CTTGCCCTGGTAACCGGAGAGCAACTGGATGACCTGCTGGCGAACGCGGTTGAGGTCCGCTCCGAGCTTCACGAGCACCTGCGCCGCGACACCTTCACCCTCGCGAATGAGGCCGAGCAGGATGTGCTCCGTGCCGATGTAGTTGTGGTTGAGCATCTTGGCCTCTTCCTGGGCCAAAACAACCACGCGGCGGGCGCGATCCGTAAACCGTTCGAACATGTCACATCTCCTTGGGCACCGTGCAGTGTGAATCACCGTGCAGGTGTGGTGCCTTACAAAGAGCGTAACGAGCAAAACCCGTGGTTAATGCCCCTGTTCGCCATCGGCGTTACGGGTTTGTGCACGTTCGAACCCCTCGCTCCCAACACAAGGTTGCAATGCATATCGATAATCGCTATGTTAACGATTGTCGATAACTAAAACTTATGAATCGCGAGGAGTAAAGATGACACTTTTTCCAGGATGGTTACTCATTGCCGTCATCATCGTCCTCGGTGTGATCATCACACTCATGGTGATTCGCCAGCGCTCCAAAGGGAAGACACCTGAGACGCGGCCGACCCTGCTGCTTATCATCGCTCGCTTTCTCGCGCTGCTCTACGCAGGACTCATGATCATCGGCACCGTGGTGAATTTCATCGTCATGCTGGTCAATGACACAGTGTCGGTCTCGCTTCCCGTGCGGCAATTCTGGCCAGAAACGTACCCCTGGATCACACTCGACCCGGCCCCTGCGGCATCCGTGGTGGGAGGAGGATTCACGACCGCAGACGTCATGGTCAAAGGACTGGGAATGGATGCTCGGTTGATCCTCGCAGCCGGCGGGGTAGTTCAGGGTGTGACCCTCATCGTGATCGCCAGTGTGATTGCGTTGCTGTGTCATCGCCTACTGGGCGGAACCCCATTCCGTCCCCTCCTCGCACGCTCAACCACGTGGGCCGCCGCAGCCATCGCTATTGGCGGAATTGCGTGGCAGATCCTCTATGCGATCGGAGGCAGCATTGCCTCAAGGCAAGTTCTGCAACTCAGCGGTTGGGGTTCCACGCTGCCCAGCAACGACATGTCGGACTACGTCGACTCACACTTCGACCCATTCGCCACAGGTCTCCCCGAACCATCATTCAGTTTCAACGTCAACTTCTTGCCATTGTTGCTCGGCCTCGCGCTCGCTGCCGTCGCGATCGCATTCCGCTATAGCGAACGGCTCCAGAAAGACACCGAAGGGCTCGTCTGATGGTGGAGGATGTCGAGCTCACCGGCATCCACTGCCGGCTGGATGAACTGCTGGAAGAGCGCGGGATGACCCTCACCCGCCTGGCCGAACTCGTGGACCTGAGCATCGTCAACCTGTCAATCCTCAAGAACGACCGAGCCCGCGCCATCCGGTTCTCTACCCTGAGGGCGATCTGCGATGCACTGGAGTGCGACGTCGGCGACCTGCTCGTGTTGGCGCCGCGCGACTAGTCCCACGCAGAGGTGACATCAGCGACTTGTCCCCGCGTGGGCCGATCAGCGGTTCAGGGCCGAGTCCACGCTGGGATCATGAGAATCACGATGCAATTCATGCAGTAAGCACCGTTTGCATGCACTTAACGTAACCTTGAACCATGGGAGTCATAGTGCAGGTCCGCGATCTTGATCTCGCCGTTCAGGAGAGGCTGCGAAAGTCTGCCGCAATGGAAGGACTTTCGCTCTCCGCATTCCTGCGTCGCGAACTCACTGAGCTCGCTCGCGACCTCGAAGTTCAGGAGCGCGCCGGATACGGGACCACCCTCCAGGCGATGCTCGGTGGGCCGCTTCCTGGCCTTGAGAACGTCAGCATCCAGGACATCGTAGACGTCATCCACGAAGAGCGCGGCAGCGCCGAATGAACCTGGTCATTGACTGCTCAGCTGCGATTGCCGCCGTGCGCAGCGGCGCCAAGCCGTATCGCATCCCCCGCGCAAACTTGTATGCGCCAGAACTCATCGACGTCGAGTACCTCAGCGCCCTGCGGAGGTTTGTGACTCAACGGGAACTCTCCCAAGCACAAGCCACCGTTTACCTGAGCACCTGGATATCAAGCCCCATTCGGCGGTGCCGACATAAGCCCCTGCTCGCGCGAATCTGGGAACTGCGCGAGAATATTTCCGCATACGACGCCTCCTACGTCGCTCTGGCCGAAAACCTCGGCGCGCCATTGGTCACGGCGGACCTCCGGCTCGCCAGTTCCGCGTCAACCTACTGCGAAGTCATTGCGGTGGGCAGCGAGTAACGAAGTTACGCGATCTCGCCCGACGCGAAGAGAGCGTCGAGGCGGTCGAAGTTCTCGTCCATGCCGCCGTCCATGCCGGAAAGCATGTCATCGCGATCGGCAAGAGTTGGGAAGAGGGAGAGGCCCTCGAGGCGGCACCGACCACCCTCCAGGTCGACGAAGTTCAGGATCTCGAGATTCGGATGCTCCGGGTGCCCATCGAACTCGAACGTCTGCACGAGGCGGCGAGGCGCGGTCACCTCGTGGAAGCTCCCGTGGAACCCCCACTCACCTCCGCCACCCACAACGACGTAGCTCCACGCGCCGCCGGTGCGGGCATCCCACTCCCGCATCCACACCTCGGTGCCGGCGGGACCCGTCCACTTCGACACCAAGTCCGGTTCAATGTGCGCACGGAACACGAGTGCGGCGGGCACCTCAAACTCGCGAGTGTAGGAAATGGTCTGCTCGCCGGGGGCGGCGGTCACAACTCGCTTGCCGCTCATTCTGACTTCACCGACGGCATCACGGTCTCACTACCAGAGGGTGGCGCAGGCGGCATCCCGAGCTTCGCCCGCTCCTCCGCCTCAATTTCGGCGTACACCTTGCGCTCAGTGCGATCGGCGCGCAGGATCGCCCGCATCACGAGCCAGAACAGAAGCCCAACGAGGATGGTGGGCACGACCGAGTAGATCGCGTTCGCCCAATAGTCTTGCAACACGGTTCCAGCCTACGCTGCTGTGTGCTTCGCCCAAATGAAGGCATTTCGGCGGAAACGGCCCAGAAATGACCTCGAAAACGCTCGATTGCCTTCATTTGGGCGAGCACTGGGCTGTCGGTGGCGGCGGCGGGCTACTTCACGAGCGGGAACAGGATGGTCTCGCGGATGCCGAGCCCGGTTATCGCCATGAGCAGCCGGTCGATGCCCATGCCCATTCCGCCACTCGGCGGCATCCCGTGTTCGAGCGCGGTGAGGAACTCCTCGTCGAGCCGCATCGCCTCGACGTCGCCCTTCGCCCCGAGCGCCGCCTGCTCCACGAAACGCTCGCGCTGGATGACCGGGTCAACAAGTTCGGAGTACCCGGTCGCCAGCTCGAAGCCGCGAACGTAGAGGTCCCACTTCTCGACGACGCCCGGCTTTGAGCGGTGATCGCGCACGAGCGGCGAGGTCTCCACCGGGAAGTCCGCGACGAAGGTAGGCCGTTCGAGTTTCGACTTCACGAAGTGCTCCCACAGCTCCTCGACGAGTTTGCCGGCGGTCGGATGCTGTACGTCGAGTTCGAGGCGATCCGCAATATCCTCCAGCTCGGCCTTCGACGTTTCCGGCGTGATCGGAATCCCGGATGCCTCGCTCAGCGACTCGTACATCGACAGCCAGTCCCACTCGCCGCCGAGGTCGTACTCCGTGCCATCCACCCAGGTCACAATGTGCGACCCGGCAACAGCGAACGCCGCGTTCTGCACGAGTTCCTGCGTGAGCGTCGCCATCTGGTTGTAGTTGCCGTACGCCTGATACGCCTCGAGCATGGCGAACTCGGGACTGTGCGTGGAGTCGGCACCCTCATTGCGGAAGTTGCGGTTGATCTCGTAAACCCGCTCGAGGCCGCCGACGACGGCGCGCTTGAGGAAAAGCTCGGGCGCGATCCGCAGGAAGAGTTCCGTGTCGAACGCGTTGCTGTGCGTGACGAACGGGCGAGCCGATGCTCCGCCGTGCATGGTCTGCAGCATCGGCGTCTCGACTTCGAGATAATCGTGCGAGGTGAATGTCGCGCGCAATGAGGTGTTCACAGCAGCCCGAGCACGCACGTTCGCGCGCGCAGCAGGTCGCGCGATCAGGTCGAGGTAGCGCTGGCGCACCCGCGTCTCCTCGCTGAGCTCGGAGTGCAGGTTCGGCAGCGGACGGATGGCCTTGGCAGCGACCTTCCATTCCGAAACGAGAATAGACAGCTCGCCGCGCCGCGAGGAGATGACCTCACCGGACACGAACACGTGATCGCCCAGATCGACGAGATCCTTCCACGCGTCTAGCGACTCCTGGCCAACCTCGGCGAGGGAGACCATCGCCTGGATGCGGGACCCGTCACCGCTCTGAAGGGCCGCAAAGCAGAGCTTGCCCGTGTTGCGAAGGTGCACAATCCGACCGGCGAGGCCCACGGTGACACCCGTGGTGGCATTCGCTTCGAGGTCGCCGTACTTCGCGCGTACGGCCGGAATCGTGTCCGTGATGGGGAGTTCAACCGGGTACGCCTCGGCACCGCTCGCAATGAGTCGATCGCGCTTGCCCAGCCGCACGGCCTTCTGCTCGCTCACTTCCACCTCGGTCAGTTCGGGCTCGGTGTCGGGCGCAGTGTCGGTTTCGGGCACAGTGGGCTCGGTCATCAGAAAAGTCTCCTAGAGTCTCGCCAAGTTTACCGACCGCGCTCGATGCGGAGGACAGCCGGGATCGCGTCCGATGTGGAGATGCCCCCTAGCGCGGGAGTCGCGTGTTCCCGGGGTGTCGAGTTTTGAGGATGTTCGATGGCCCTTGCGGCCGTCGGGCATCCTCAATGTTTGAGCTGAGGAGGGAACACTCGACGGACGCGCTCGCACGCGACACTTTAACCGAGCTCGAGCGCCCGATTGTCGATGAGCCGCGTGCTGCCGACTCGCGCGGCCACGATTGCTGTCGCCGGTCCGCGGTAGCCCTCCGCGACGGGCTGGAACGTGTCCGGGTCGATGAGTTCCAGATAGTCCACGTCGATCCCACTCTCCTCATTCAGCACGTCGCGGGACACGGTCAGCGCCGAAGTGCGACTCGAGGCGGATGCCGCTGCCGCGGCGAGCGCGCGCGACAGGGCGAGCGCGGCGGTGTGCTCACCACCGCTGAGGAACCGGTTACGGCTGGAGAGGGCCAGGCCATCGACGTCGCGCACAGTGTCCACGACATCCACGACGACAGGGATGTTGAGGTCGCGCACCATGCGGCGCACGAGGAACACCTGCTGCGCATCCTTCTGCCCAAACACGACAGTGTCGGGGCGCACGATGTTGAGTAGTTTCGCCACAACCGTGAGCATTCCGTCGAAATGCCCAGGGCGGCTCGCACCCTCGAAGCGGGTACCCACCTCCCCCGCAGAAACGAGAGTTCCCGACAAACCGTCAGGGTAAAGCTCGGCGGCCGACGGAGCGAAGACGATCACATCATCCGGGAGCGCGGCGAGGTCGGAGTCGAGGTCGCGCGGGTACCGTCCCAAATCTTCGGCCTCGCCGAACTGCAGGGGGTTCACGAAGATTGAGACAACCACCGTGTCGGCGAGCGCATCGGCCCGGGTGATCAGCGCGAGATGGCCGTCGTGCAGGGCGCCCATCGTCGGGACGAACGCAATGCTGCCCGCAGTGTCTAGGCGCAACCGCAGGCTCGCGATGGTTTCGAAGACCTCGGTCATGGGCGGCCATCCTCTTCGGGCAGGGATTCGAACACCGGGAGGGTGGCATCCGAGAGGGCGTTGTCCACAGTTGATCGTACGAGGGAGGCGAGCACGGCGCCCGGCGATTCGACGCCGATGCCGTCGAGGAGGGTGAGAGCCTGGCCGATGATGGCGGCGGAAAACCGGGTGGCGGTGTCGATCGCCTCGCCGTACGCGGCGCGGTCTGCTTCGGCGATGAGCACCGGTTCGGCACCGAGTTCAACGGCGAGCGCCTGACCGATCGGTTGCACCGGGGCCGCGGCGGTCACGGCGCAAAAAGATTCGCGAAGCCGGATGAGGTCCACACTCGTGCCCGTGAACGCGAGTGCCGGATGCAGCGCGAGCGGGATGGCGCCGGCTACAGCGGCAGGGGCGAGCACAGCAACCCCGAGACCGGCGACAGTGTGGAGGACAAGTTGGCCGGGTTGCCACACGCCAGCTTTCGCGAGCCCCTCCACAAGGCCGGCAAGTTCGCTCTCCGGTACGGCGAGGATGACGAGTTCACTGCGCTCAACGACATCCGGAATCGACCGGATCGGCACACCGGGCAGCATCGCATCGGCGCGATCCCGGCTCTCCTGCGACACTGCGGAGATCCCGACGATCGCGTGCCCTGCCCCGGCAAGCGCCGCACCGAGAACCGGTCCGACCTTCCCGGCTCCGACGATACCGACGCCGAGCCGCCCCGATGGGGCGCTCACGCGGTGACCTCCCCGGCTCGCCAGCGATGCGTCGTATCGGAGTGCGCTGCCGACGCGGATGCGCGAGCGACATCCTCGAAGAACTTCGCTGCGGCATCCTGGTCGATCGCACCCAACTCCGCGGTGATCGGACCGGACACCGTGTGCAGGTGAACCTCCGCCAGCTTCAACAGTCGGAGAAGCGGGCCCTGGTAGAGGGAAACGCTTTGCAGTCGGGGTTGTGGCACGATGACAAGTTTCCGCCAGATCGCGCCTTTGCGCAGGACGAGCGAGCCGGGGGTGATGGCGAATCCGTTGCGGCGCCAGGAGAACCAGCGGAGCACGACGGCGCGGCGCGGTGAGTTCGTGAAGCCGTCGTCCGGTCCGCCCGTGGATTCCAGCCCGGATTCGATCGCTTTGATCGCGGCCGACCTCTCGCTGCTGTCGTCAACCGTCTGGGCGAGGAGCTCCGGCACGAGGAGTTCGAGAACCCTGCGGACGTCCGTGCGGTCGCCGACCGGAAGGATGGTCGTGTTCGCTTCGCCGCCAGCCCCCTTCGTCGTCGAATGGCCCGCCCGGTTGACCTTGATCTCCCACCAGCCGGGGCCCCGCCACAGGAGCGGCTGACTCACCGCCACGGAGTGGATGCGCCCCGGTGGCAGAGTCTCGTTGCTCGTGGAGAGCAGGCCGAACCCAACGCGGATGCCGTCGGGCGTTCCGGCAATGCTGTAGCGCAGCGACTTCGAAAATTTACGCACATGGTAGCTGCCGAAGCCGATGGCGCCGGGGATCGCGAAGACGAGCGCGACGAATTCGCCGGTGAGGGTGATCCACACCACCGCGCCCGCGACGAGGAGAAGGAGGAAGATCGTGCTGCCGCTGAGGATGTGTGACCCGATCAACCGACCGAGGTTGAGTTTGACGATCGACTCCGGCGGGGCGGCATCCGGGTCGAGTTCGGGGGCGAGAAACTCGCTGACCCGGCGTTCGATGACGGACTCGTCTGCGGAGTGCACGCGACCCGGCGCACTCGACGCGTGCGTGCCGGAGGCCAGGCGCAGAATCTCGCGACGCAAGTCGTCCGCCGCGGAGGAACCGAGGTAGGAGAGCTGCACGTTCGCATCATGACCGGCCTGGTTGATTTCGAGTTTGGCCGCACCGAAAAGTCGTGCAATGAATGGCCGCACGATGTTGATGCCCTGGATGCGGTCGAGCCGCGCCTTGCGGTTGGTGCGGAACAGGATGCCGCTGCGCACCTCGACGACCTCGGCGGTGATGCGGAACATGTGCATCCGCCACGAGAAATAGAAGCCGATGATGAGAACGAGAAGGAGCGCGGTGACGACGAGCAGCGCCCAGCCGATGAGGCCGTTGTTGAGGATGTAGTCGACCGGGTCACCCTCCTGCGGCAGATGCGGCACGAAGAAGTCGAAGATGCGCTCCCGCAGGTTCGCAAGTACGACGCCGAGGATGGCGATGAGGGCGATTCCGCCTTTGAGAAGCGGTGATGCTGGATGCAGCCGATGCCATTCGCCGTCCGTGAGGGAGACGCGGTGGCTGGCGGATGGGGTCGGCTCCGGGAGCGGTGACTCAGGGAGCGGTGACTCAGGTGGCAGGTCGCTCACAGGCCCGCCCGGCGGGTCTCGGCAAGTGCGACAAGTTTGTCTCGAAGCTCATCCGCATCCGCTTCGCGCAGCCCGGGGATCGTGACACCCGTGGAGGCGGCGGCCGTCACGAACTTCAATTCGCTGAGGCCGAGCATCCGGGACAGCGGGCCGCGGTTGATGTCAACCAACTGCATCCGACCGTACGGTACGGCGACGAAACGCTGGAACAGGATGCCGCGGCGGAACAGCAAATCGTCCGCGCGTAGCTGGTAGCCGATTGCCCGCACCCGGCGCGGGATGATGATGAAGACGATGAGGGTGATGGCGCCGACGACGACGAGCGCCCAAATGCCGCCCGACCAGACCAGATTCGTGAACGCGAGGATGGCGACCGTGAAGACCGCCGCGCTCACCACGGAGCCCACATATTCGGACACGATGAGGCGCATGGACACGCGCTGCCAGGTGGCATCGGGGAGTTCGAGTCGATCTGCCATGGGAATCCTCGCGGGTCGTATGCGGTGGTCAGCCAGGTGAAGCGTGGTTCAGGCCTTCACCGGTTCTTTGCCGGGATCGTTGTCGTCGTCGCCAGGGGGAATGCGGCACATGTGCTCGGCGAGAAGTCCCCCGGCCAGCAGAACTCCGGCCCCGACAATCGTCGTGATCGCCTGTGCCACCGAGCCTACCCCGATGATGGATCGGGTCAGAAGGTAGGCGAGTACCCCTGCCGCGATGCCGGCGATAAGGGCGCCCGTCAACGCGCACGCCTTGGCGAGCATGACGATTCTGGTCGCGTAGAACGGGTCCACGCGGGGTGCATTCGTCGCGCGGGTCATGCGCCG
>JBDTCD010000086.1:0-6784 GCA_039923755.1 Terrimesophilobacter sp.
GGCATCCGATCCTTGTCAATCACCTGTGCCCGGATGCCCTCGATCAGTTCGGTGCCGTCGAGAAAGGTTGTGGAGACGCGGTAGTCCTGGTCGAGCACCTCCTCGAGAGTGGAGAGTCGACTCGCCCTCCGCAGTGCCTCCAACGTGACGCTCACACCGGTTGGCGACTTCGCCAGGATGGCAGAGGCGACAGCGCGCGCGTCAGGGTTGGCCGAATTCAGCAGCCTACCGATGATGACCTTCGCATCGTCGCCCGCGTAGCACTCGTCAATCCATGCGCGCTGCGCGAGAAGGGACGATACCGGCGGTTCCGTTTCTACCGCAGCTATGGCGTCGATCGCTGCGGTGGTCTCCAATGCCGTGGCCAGCGCGGGGAGCCAGTCTGCCGGAACAAAGTGGTCGGCGAATCCGATCGCGACCGCGTCGGCCCCGGAGCCCATGCCGCCGGTGAGGCCGAGGTGGGTACCTAGTTCGCCTGGGGCGCGGGAGAGAAGCCATGCTCCTCCAACATCAGGAGCGAAACCGATTCCGACTTCGGGCATCCCGAAGCGTGTGCGCTCGGTCACGACACGCACGGATGCGTGAGCTGAAATACCGATTCCACCGCCGAGTACCACGCCGTCCATGAAGGCGACATACGGCTTCGGATACCGCGCGATGCGCGCATTCAGGTGGTATTCGTCACGCCAGAAGCGCCTGCTGCCCTCGCCGCCGGCGAGAGCATCGTGGTACATGCTGACAATGTCGCCGCCCGCGCACAGACCGCGCTCGCCCGCTCCGGTGATGAGCACGGTCTGAACGGAGTCGTCGTATTCCCACTCGTCCAACGCCCGCGCGATCGTCAGAACCATGCCGCGCGTCAACGCATTCATCACCGACGGCCGGTTGAGAAGAATGTGTCCGAGCGCCCCGCGGCGTTGGGTGAGGACCTCGTCGTCCGAGTGCTCCATTACTCCTCCGGCCAACTCATGCGGGATACCCGTTGGTCCGCCTGATCAACGGGCCACAAGGCTACGGCCCACGATGAGCTGCATGATCTCGTTCGTTCCCTCCAGGATCTGATGAACCCGCAGGTCTCGCACAATGCGCTCGAGGCCGTACTCCGTGAGATAACCGTATCCCCCGTGCAATTGGATGGCACTGTTGGCGACCGCGAAACCTGCGTCTGTTGCCACCCGCTTGGCCATGGCGCACAGCCGCACCTTGTCGGCATCGCCATCGTCCAGCGCCTGGGCGGCGCGAGCCAGGAGGGTGCGGGCGGACTCGAGTTGCGTGTCCATGTCGGCAAGTTCGAACAGGATCGACTGTTGCTCGACGAGCGGTTTGCCGAACGCATGGCGGCTCTTGACGTGCTCAACAGTCTTGTCGAGGGCGGCCTGGCCTCCGCCGATCGAGCAGGCGCCAATGTTCAACCGGCCGCCGTTCAGCCCGTTCATGGCGATCCCGAAGCCGTCGCCTTCCTCGGCCAGTCGATTCGCCACGGGAACTCGCACGTCCTCGAAGATGACCGCGCGCGTGGGCTGCGCGTGCCAGCCCATCTTCTTCTCCAGCTCTCCGAACGAGAGTCCAGGCGTGCCATCTGGAACGAGGATGGCGGTCACGCCTCTGCTGCCGGTGTCGGCGGTGCGCGTCATCACGACGTAGATCGCCGAAGACCCCGCACCTGAAATGAACTGCTTCGTTCCATTGATGACGTAGTCGTCGCCGTCGCGCACCGCCCGGGTGCGCAGCGCCGCGGCATCCGACCCTGCTCCGGGCTCGGTGAGGCAGTAGCTGCCGAGGCTTTCCATGGTCGCAAGAGTTGGAATCCACTCCTCGCGCTGGGCGTCGGAACCGTAGGTGTCGATCATCCAGGCGACCATATTGTGGATGGAAATGTATGCGGCAATTGTCGGGTCGCCTTTGGCAAGTTCCTCGAAAATGAGCACGGCGTCCGCGCGGGTGAGGCCGGAACCGCCGAACTCTTCGCGAGAGTACATCGCCCCCATGCCGAGCTCACCCGCCTCCCGCAGGAGTTCGAGCGGAAAGTGGTGCGTTTCATCCCACTCGGCAGCCTTAGGGGCAAGAGACCCGCTGGAAAACTGCCGAACCATGTCTACCAGGGCCTGTTGGTCATCGCTGATGGCGTACACCGTGAACCTCCCGTCGTCGGACCGTGGACAATGTTTCTTCCGACATCGTGTAATTTAGTTGGACATCCAACTATATCCTTGTGGCCCCCAGGCAAGAGATTTTTCCTCAGGCACCAATCAATGGTGAAATGGTAGGCATGATGAAGATCGCAGTGCTCGTGAAGGAAGTGCCCGATACGTGGAGCGACCGACGTATCGACCCCGCGACGAAGCGCGTGGATCGTGACGGCGACGTCGTGATTGACGAGATCAATGAGAAGGCCGTGGAAATGGCCCTTCAGGTCAAGGAGTCGAATGGCGGCGAGGTCACCGCGGTCACGATGGGGCCGAAAAACGCTCTGGACGCGGTCCGCAAGGCTCTCGCCATGGGCGCCGATGCCGGAATTCACATCATCGATGGGGCCCTCGGCGGTTCGGATGCCATGCAGACCTCCGCGGCTCTCGCGGCAGCGCTTGGATCCCGTGGTTTCGACCTGATCATCGCAGGCAACGAGTCGACGGATGGCCGCACCGCCGCCATCCCGGCAATGCTCGCGGAGCGACTCGGCCTGTCTCAGGCAACGTTTCTGCGAACTCTGACCGTCAAAGACACTTCGGTCTCAGGCGAGAGGATGACCGACGACGGCCACGTCGAAGTTCGTGCCTCACTTCCCGCCGTCGTCTCGGTCACCGAGCAGATCGCGGAGGCACGCTTCCCCAACTTCAAGGGCATCATGGCCGCCAAGAAGAAGCCGGTCGAGACTCTGACTCTCGCCGACCTTGGGATCGCCGCCGCCGATGCGGGTGGGGCGAACTCGTGGTCCGTGGTCGACACGGTGACCGCGAAGCCGCCGCGCGAAGGCGGAACGATCATCAAGGATGACGGCACCGCAGGCAAACAACTTGCCGACTACCTCACCTCGGCGAAACTGATTTAGGGGAACTGACATGTCACAGGTACTCGTCCTCGTCGAACTGACCGGCGGAAAGCCCGCTGAATCCACTCGAGAACTGCTCGCCGCCGCCGCCATTCTCGGTGAGCCCGCTGCCGTTGTGGTGTCGAGTTCCGCCCAGGATCTCGCCGCCGACCTTGGTGCACTCGGCGCCACCACTGTCTACGTCGCCGCCACCGACGGTGCGGACGCACTCCTCATCACTCCGCAGGTTGCCGCACTTGCTGCCGCGGTCGAGACGGGTAAGCCTTCGGCCGTCATCGTCGGGTCGAGCCCCGATTCCCGTGAGGCGGGCGCGCGGCTGGCCGTGCGGATCGGCGGTGCGTACCAGAGCGATGTCATCGCTCTCACGGCCGACGGCACCGTCACGCAGCAAGCGTTCGGCGGCGCTTTCAACGTAACCGCGAGTTCATCGAAAGGAACCCCCGTGATCTCGCTACGGTCAAACTCGATCGACGGGGTTGCGGCAGCGGCATCCGGAAAGCTCGTGGAGCTTGATATTTCCGGCGATGCCGCGCCGACGACCGAGATCACCTCCCGTCATGTTCAGACGACGGCGTCGGAGCGACCGAGTCTGAAGGCGGCGAACATCGTCGTCTCCGGCGGACGCGGATTGGGCTCGAAGGAAAAGTTTGTTCTCGTCGAAGAACTCGCGGATTCGCTGGGCGCCGCACTGGGCGCCTCGCGCGCGGCCGTCGACGCCGGATACTGCGAACACAACCTCCAGGTCGGCCAGACCGGTACGACCGTGTCGCCGAACCTCTACATTGCGGTGGGAATCTCCGGCGCGATCCAGCACCTCGCTGGGATGCAGAGTTCGAAGACCATTGTGGCGATCAACAAGGACGAGAACTCGCCGATCTTCGACATTGCCGACTTCGGCATTGTCGGCGACCTGTTCACGGTCGTTCCCCAGTTCATGGAGGCAGTCAAGGCGAGGAGGAACTGATGACGCTCGCCTCGTTCCGAGAAAGCCGCTGGTTCCCGCTCGTCTGGATCATTCCGGTCCTGATTGTGGCCGCAGCAGTGGTCGTCGCGTTGGCGATCTGGCTGCGCAGCCTGCCCGACGTGCAGTCGTTCATAAGGACGTATCCCGGCCACAGTGAACTCCCCGACACGGCACCAGTCGGGTTCCCCGCGTGGCTCGCCTGGCAACACTTCTTCAATTCGTTCTTCATCCTGTTCGTGATTCGCTCCGGCTGGCAGATTCGCACGACCACGCGTCCGGCCGCGTACTGGACTCGCAACAACACAGGTCGCCTCCGCACGAAAGGTGAACCCCAGCGCATCAGCATTCACCAGTGGTTCCATGTCAGCGTTGACACCCTGTGGCTGCTCAACGGGCTGTTGCTCTACGTGCTGCTTTTTTCGACCGGTCAGTGGACGCGCATCATCCCCACGAGTTGGGACGTGTTCCCGAACGCTCTCTCCGCAGGTTTGCAGTACGCGTCGTTGAATTGGCCGATCGAGATGGGCTGGGTCAACTACAACTCGCTGCAGGTGCTCGCCTACTGTGTCACCGTCTTCATCGCAGCACCGCTCGCCGTGATCACGGGCCTTCGGATGACGCCGGGGCTTGCCGCACGCTGGAAGTCACTCGATCGCGTCTACCCGATCCAGCTCGCCCGTCTCATCCACTTTCCGGTCATGATCTATTTCGTGCTGTTCATCGTCGTTCACGTTTTCCTGGTGCTCACCACGGGTGCGCTGAACAACCTCAACCACATGTATGCGGTGCGTAACGACCAGTCGTGGTGGGGTTTCGGCCTGTTCGTGGGGTCGCTCGTGCTGATGGCGGTCGCCTGGGTGGCAGCGAAACCCTCCGTCCTCGCCATGATCGCGGGACTCAGCGGCAAGGTGCGCCGATAAAGGTTCAGGCTCTCGCAGCGGCAAAACCCGCCGCTCGACCCAGTAATTCGAACGGCATGGTCGAGTCGTACCGGAAATGAAGGGTGTCCTTCGTCGCTCGGTACAGGGAAAGCTCGTGTTCCAGTTTGCCCTTCGTGACCGGCACCGGATACATCCCGAGATGGCTCTTCCAGCCGCCGAGAAACACTGCATGCCCACCCGCAGTGTCGAAGCGGATCATCCCGTAACTGATCCGTTCGTTCGCGTCGGGTAGAGCGGCGCGGACGGCGTAGCGGGCTCGCACGATGATTGCTCGCACGTCATCCGGGAACCCTGCGAGATATTCCTCAATCGTGGCGGCTCCCATGTTCAACTGGCTGCGGCAGCGATACTGAACATCCAATGGATGTCAAAGCGGTCAGTGAGCATGCCGAACGTGTCTCCCCACATCGCGGTTTCCAGCGGCATCGTGACGTCGGCGCCCTCCGACAGCGCTTCCCAGGATGCGCGCAACGACTGTTCGTCCTCGGCGTCACCACTCACCGAGATGGAGATCTCGGCGCCCACTTCGCGCACCATCCGGTCGGAAGTGTCGGAGGCCATGAGCGTGAAGCCGGTCCCGGTCTTCAGAACGCCATGCATGATCCGGTCAACGACGCGCGGGTCTTCGCTGGCATGCATCTCACCAAACGTGTTGAGTACGAGTTCGCCGCCGAACACGGACTGGTAGAACGTCATCGCTTCCCGCGCAGTATCGAGAAAGCTGATGTAAGGATTTAGTGTGATGGCCATGAGCGCCTCCGGTCGATTGGGGTGGGCTCATTCTGCACCCACAAACTGTCGTTGACCAGTGTTGTGGATGTTCCTCTAGATCGCGGTGGGGGCGAGGCCCAGGTCGATGAGGCTCCTCGCCGTGGCTTCGAGAAGGTCACCGTTCGAGTAGGGCTTCCAACCCAGAACCGACTTAGCTTTCGCGTTCGAGATTTGGCGGTGGTTGCCCAGCCTGCGGGCGATTTCGCGAAGTGACGGATCGAACAGAGACGCGAAGCGAATCGTCCAATTGGGCAGGGTGCGCGATGGGACCTTGCGGGCGGCATTGCCGAGCCGTTCGTGCAGGATCTGACCCATCTGCGGCACATCGAGAACGTCGTCTGACATGGCAAGGAATCGCTGCCCCGCTGCGGCCGGATTCGCCATCGCGCGTACGTGGATGTCGGCCACATCGCGCACATCGACAAACCCGAACGTCACTTTCGGCAGGCCTGGCACAGCCCCGTTCAGTAGGCGGCGCACGAGTTCGATCGAGGTGGACAAGTCAGTGCCGAGCACCGGCCCGAGGATTGCCACGGGATTCACGACAGCGAGCTCCATGTCGCCGCCCTCGCGATCGATGAACTCCCAGGCGGCGCGTTCAGCGAGGGTCTTGGACTTCACGTAGGCGCTCACGTTGGCCGTGGCGTCGGTCCAGTCCTCTTCGGTGTACGGCCGCGTGAGTTCTTTCGTGCCGTAGCCGATGGCAGCGAACGAGGAGGTGAGGACTACACGTTTCACGCCCGCATCTCGTGCAGCCTTCAGCACCCGCAGTGCCCCCTCGCGCGCGGGGCGGATCAGGTCATTCTCATCCTTGGGGTCGGTGCTGGGGAACGGGGAGGCAACGTGCAACACGTACGTGCAGTCGGCCGCAGCATCCGCCCATCCGGCATCATCGAGAAGTTCGGCAGCGCGGAACTCCAGGGTATCGCCGGGCTCGGCGCCACCACGCGTGAGCATCGCGCGCACCTCCGACTCGCGGTCGAGGGATCGCACGGTCGTGCGAACCCGATAGCCGGCGTCCAGCAGTGCGAGGATGCAGTGCACCCCGACGAACCCCGA
>JBDTCD010000087.1:0-13059 GCA_039923755.1 Terrimesophilobacter sp.
ATCGACACCGTGCATTCATCCGGAATCACGTTGCCCGCGACGCCGCCGGTGATCCCCACAACGTTGAGCGACTCGCGGTAGACCAAACCATCCACTTCTACTTCGCGCGGTTCGTACTCGGCGAGGATCGAGAGGATCGGTGCGGCCAGATGGATGGCATTGCGGCCGACCCACGCGCGCGCGGAGTGGGCGCGAACACCCCGCGTTGTCACATCGACGCGGAGCGTGCCGTTGCATCCGCCCTCGATCACGGCGTTCGTCGGTTCTCCGAGGATGGCGAAATCACCGGCGAGAAGTGCAGGATGATTCCGGGCGAGTCGGCCGAGCCCGTTGAGGTCGGAGGAAACCTCCTCGTGGTCGTACCAGATCCAGGTGATGTCGACCGCCGGCTCCGTGAGTTCGACGGCGAGCTTCAACTGCACCGCGACACCGGCTTTCATATCAACAGTCCCGCGACCGACCAGAAACTGCCCCACGCGTCGGGTCGGAAGATTATTGTTCACCTGAACCGTGTCGAGGTGCCCCGCGATGACAACGCGCTGCTCCCTCCCGAGGTGCGTACGAGCCACGATCGCGTCACCATCCCGCGTGACATCGAGATGGGTGAATCCGGAAACTGCCGCCTCCACGGCATCCGCGATCTCCCGCTCGTTTCCCGACACCGACTCGATGTCGCACAGGGCCTGTGTGATCTCAATGGAGGACGCAGTCAGATCGAGGCTCGGCACCGAGTCAGTTTATCGAGTGCTGGCCCCATTACCCTTGAGAGATGACGGATACGGCAGCGTGGGGGTATGGCATCGCAACGGTCGCCGATAACGCGACAATTCTGGACACCTGGTTTCCTGCACCCCACCTCGGGCCGAAGCCGGCCGGCCTGGACCCGCACATCGCCCCCGCCGAGTTCGAGCAGCTCATCGGGGAGGACCGCCGGCGCGCGGTTCGCCTCGACTTCGTGACGGTGGAGTCCACCCTGGGCGCTTCACCGACCTCGACCTTGGACGCCTACCTTCGACTTCACCTCCTGAGCCATCGACTGGCGAAACCGAACACCATCAACCTCGACGGAATCTTCGCCCTGCTCCCCACCGTGGTGTGGACGAACGCCGGCCCTGTGCATCCGGATGACGCGGCTCGCCTTCGATCGCAACTGGCGCGGGAGGGCATCTCCGCGCACTCGATCGACAAGTTTCCGCGACTCGTTGACTATGTCACCCCGCCCGGAGTGCGCATCGCGGATGCCAACCGAGTGCGGCTCGGCGCATATCTCTCTCCGGGTACGACGGTCATGCACGAGGGTTTCGTCAACTTCAATGCTGGAACACTCGGCGCCTCGATGGTGGAAGGGCGTATTTCGCAAGGAGTCGTGGTCGGAGACGGTTCAGACATCGGCGGTGGTGCATCCATCATGGGCACGTTGAGCGGTGGTGGAACGCAGAGGATCTCCATCGGCGAGCGCACACTCCTCGGGGCAAATTCCGGCGTCGGAATCTCGCTCGGCGACGACTGCGTAGTGGAGGCTGGCCTCTACGTGACGGCGGGAACGAAGGTGATCCTCGCCGATGCTGCGCTAGAGGCATCCGGTGAGCGGCCCGCCGTGAAAGCCGAGTCACTGTCTGGCCGCAATGGGCTCCTGTTCCGACGCAACTCACTTAACGGCGCAGTCGAGGTTCTCCCGCGCGGAGGCGAGGGTGTGAAGCTCAACGCCGCGCTGCACGTCTAACTGGGGGTCTAGCCGCGCGGCCAGGCCCGCTCTGTCGGACCGATGTAGAGCTGCTGTGGCCGGCCGATTCGCGTCGACGGGTCGGCGTTCAGCTCGCGCCAATGTGCGATCCAACCGGGAAGTCGGCCAATTGCGAACAGCACGGTAAACATCCGCGGGGGGAACCCCATGGCCTTGTATATGACACCCGTGTAGAAGTCGACGTTCGGGTACAGTTTGCGCTCGATGAAGTAGTCATCGGCGAGCGCAACTTCCTCAAGTTCCTTCGCAATGTCGAGTAGGTCGTCCTGAACGCCCAAAGCGTCGAGCACCTCGTCTGCGCTCTCCTTGACGAGTTTCGCGCGTGGGTCGAAGTTCTTGTATACCCGGTGGCCGAACCCCATCAGTCGGATGCCGTCTTCCTTGTTCTTGACTCGTTCGACGAATCGCTGCACTCCTTCGCCGGACTCCTTGATCTCGCCAAGCATCGTCAAGACCGCCTCGTTGGCGCCACCGTGAAGCGGGCCATAGAGTGCGTTGATCCCCGCGGAGATCGAGGAGAAGATATTTGCCTCGGTCGATGCGACGAGACGTACCGTGGAGGTCGACGCGTTCTGCTCGTGATCTTCGTGCAGGATGAGCAACCGTTCGAGAGCACGGGAAAGAACCGGGTTGACAACATAGGGTTCCGCCATATTGCCGAAGTTCAATTTGAGGAAGTTGTCCACGAAGCTCAGGCTGTTGTCCGGGTAAAGGAACGCCTGCCCGAGAGACTTCTTGTGGGCGTAGGCCGCAATCACCGGGAGCTTGGCAAGGAGCCGGATGGTGGAGATTTCCACCTGTTCCGGATCGTGCACGTCGAGAGAGTCCTGATAGAACGTTCCGAGCGCTCCCACGGCGCTGGACAGCACGGACATTGGATGCGCGTTGTGCGGCAGCGCGTCAAAGAACCGGCGGAGGTCTTCGTGCAGCAGCGTGTGGCGGCGAATGGTCTCTTCGAACTGGTCCAACTCGACGGCGGTCGGCAACTCACCGTGAATCAGTAACCACGCGGTTTCGAGGTAGGTGGAGTTCGCGGCGACATCTTCGATCGGGTATCCGCGGTAGCGGAGGATTCCGGCATCGCCATCGATGTAGGTGATGGCACTCTTCGTCGCTGCCGTGTTGACGAAGCCCTGATCGAGGGCGGTAAGACCAGTCTGCTTCGTCAGGTTGGAGAAATCGATGGACGATGCACCATCGGTGCTGTGCACAATGGGGAACTCGGCGCTGCCTCCGGGGAAGCTGAGGGTCGCCACAGCCTTACCGGGTGCGGTGTCGTCAGGTAGGGCGTCAGTCACCCCTACAGCCTAATTGGCAGATACGTCGACGGTGAAACTATCTCAGACTCAGCCCGATTAGCTGGAGAGTTCCTCTAATCGACGTGCCGCCTCAGCGATGTCCGTATCGCTCGCCGTGAGGGCGATCCGCACATGGGTGTCGTCACCGTAGAACGTGCCGGGCACGGCGAGGATGCCGGCATCCGCGAGTTCGCCCACCGTGTCCCACGCGGGAGACCCTGTCGTCGCCCACAGATACAGCCCGGCCTGGCTGAAATCGATGCGGTATCCAGATGTCTCAAGTGCCTGGCGCAGGATGTCCCGCCGCGCTTGGTACACCTCCCGCTGCACGTCGACGTGAGCCTCGTCACGCAACGCCGCAATCATCGCCGCCTGAATCGGTGCTGGCACCATCAGTCCGAGATGCTTGCGGACGCCGAGGATCTGCCCGAGCACGTGCGAGCATCCGGCCACGAACCCGGCGCGGTAGCCGGCAAGATTCGACTGCTTGCTGAGTGAGCACACCGCGAGCGTATTGTGACGCGACCCCGAGTTGCCACCGCCAGCCAGAACCCGAGGATCGAGGATGCTGGGCGTCGGATGGTTGCCCGACCAGTTCATTTCGGTGTAGCACTCGTCACTCGCGATTACAGCGTCGAGTTCCCTCGCCCGAGCGACGGCTCCGCGCATCTCGTCCACCGACAATACCCGGCCATCCGGATTGCCGGGACTGTTCAGCCAAATGAGGCGGGTGGTGTCGGGCCAGCGTGCGGGGTCGTCCTCCGCAACAGCATTCGCCCCGACGACCGCCGCCCCGAGCGCGTAACTCGGGTAGGCGACGGCCGGGTGCACGACGGTGTCCCCGGCGCCGAGACCAAGAAAGAGCGGAAGCCCGGCCACAAACTCCTTCGACCCGATCGTCGGCAGAACGTTTGCCACTCCAAGTTCCACGCCGCGGCGGCGCGCGAACCACTCCACGATTGCCTCGCGTAGTTCCGGCGAGCCAGCGGTCTGCGGATACCCCGGAGCGTCGCCCGCTGCGGCAAGCGCCTCCCGGATGACGATGGGAGTCTCATCGACCGGGGATCCGACCGACAGGTCAATCATGCCCCTGGGATGCGCCCGCGCCCGCTTGGCATATGCCGCCAAGGCGTCCCAGGGGAAATCTGGCAGAGTCAATGGCATCGCGCAGTCCCTTGTTTCGGGTTCGCCGCGTCAGTTGTCCGTGTTGTTAATATTCGCGGGCAGCCCGGCGACGATCGGATGGTCTTTGTGGATCACGCCGACCTTCGCCGCTCCACCCGGTGAGCCAAGGTCGTCGAAAAACTCCACGTTTGCACGGTAATAGTCTGCCCACTGCTCGGGCACGTCATCCTCGTAGTAGATCGCCTCGACGGGGCACACGGGTTCGCAGGCACCGCAGTCGACGCACTCGTCGGGGTGGATGTACAGCATCCGGTCGCCCTCGTAGATGCAGTCGACAGGGCATTCATCGACGCAGGCGCGATCCTTGACGTCGACGCACGGCAGGGCGATGACGTAGGTCACGACGCGTCCACCGCCTTTCCCGGAGCAGAGCTTTTCTCCATCGTATCCCGCGGGCGGCGGAGTAACCGAGGCCACACGATGACGAGCACTGCGATGGCGGTTGGCGCGTAGGTCCAGAGGAAACCCACGGCGGTTGCCTGAACGAGCACAGAACCCCCGACGCTTTCCCGCGACAACACTCCGACCACGACAAGCACTCCGAGCGCAGCGCAGAACGCGACGATCCTCGTGCCGAACAACAGCCGAAGGCCACTGAGGAGTCCCGCCACGAGGAGAAGCGAGATCGCTGCTCCCGCGAATTGGTAGTTCGCTGTTCCGACGGCACCGACCACCGCCCCGACGAGCAGTGCGAGGAAACACGCGATGATCCTGCTGGAGAGCTCAAGGTTTTCCCATGCGAGTGCAGATTGCCGCCTTTGCCGGAACCGACGGAACACCTCCGTGTGGCGAATCGGCTCGACCTGCCCACCGGAATGCACGATGGTGTCACCTTCGACGGTGAGCTGGGTCCGGTGCGCGCGCAAGGCTGCCTTCTTGCGCTCAACCACGGGCGACACGTCTACGACGAGGTCGTCTGGAGCGTTTTGGCCGTCCGGAACGATCGTGTAGAAGGGAACACTCATGCGGATTGCCGCTGTGCCCGCTGCATCGTGCGCCCGAATGTGGTCAGGATGCCCGTATCCGCCACGAGCGTCGTAGCTCACGACCGCAGTCGGTTGCACCTCCGCGATAACCGCCGCGAGATCGGCGACGACAACCTCAAGGTCGGCGCTCGTGAGCGTCGCACGCACAGGATCGTGCTCTGCAGTGGTCAGCGCCTCTGCACCATCCAGTGGCCCCGCACCTCCCCGACCCCACTGCATTCCCGAATCAAGGAAAACATGTGGTCCTGTTCCCTCCGCGCGGGCATTATCTGCCCCCAGCATTCGAAAATCCTTGAGATGGAGCGCACTCATGGCTGCGGCCAATTCCGTTTCGCGGTAGGCGCCGAGAGCGTCGCCGGACAGGTGCTGGAGCTCGGGAGGCACGACTTCGCCCAACTCGCCGCGCGTACAGGTGACCAGAGTCACATCTGCGCCCGCATCGAGAAGCGTCGCGATGGTCCCACCCGTGGAGATCGTCTCGTCATCCGGATGGGCGTGGACGAAGAGGACGTGTTCACGAACCTGGGGTGTATTCACAGTGGACAGAATACGCACGCAACGATAATATCGATTGGTAAGGTTAGCCTTACCAATATTACCCACCTGCCCCGTTGTAACGACGGCACGACCGTGAAGTGAATTGTGATCGCCAACCTGCTCATCGGCCTGCGTGAGGGCCTCGAAGCCGCTCTCGTCGTCGGCATCCTCGTTGCCTACCTCGTCAAACTACAGCGCCGCGACGTTCTCCCCCGCCTGTGGCTCGGGATCGGATTCGCCGTCACCCTGTCACTCGGGCTGGGAGCCCTCCTCACGTTCGGCTCGTATGGGCTCAGTTTCGAGGCACAGGAACTCATCGGCGGCAGCCTCTCGATTGCCGCCACGGCCCTCGTGACCTGGATGATCTTCTGGATGCTGCGCACGGCACGCACGTTGGGGAGCTCGCTCCGACACGATGTGGACAGTCACCTCGACGGCGCCGGCTGGGGGCTCGTGCTCGTCGCTTTTCTTGCCGTCGGCAGGGAGGGAATCGAGACCGCTCTCTTCATTTGGGCAGCGGTACAGGCAACAGGTGAGACTACGCTTCCTCTGCTCGGCGCGAGCATTGGTATCATCCTCGCGGTCGCGCTCGGCTGGCTCATCTACCGCGGAGTGGTTCGCATCAACCTCGGCAAATTCTTCGCGTGGACGGGGTTCTTCCTCATCATCGTCGCCGCCGGCGTCCTGGCTTACGGCGTGCATGACCTGCAGGAATCCGGTGTTCTCCCGGGACTACACTCCCTCGCTTTCGATGTGAGCGGTGCCATCCCGCCGGACAGCTGGTACGGCACGCTGCTCAAGGGCACCGTGAATTTCTCCCCTGCCACTACATGGCTCCAGGCGATCGTCTGGTGTGCTTACACGATCCCCGTGCTGTTCATTTTCATCCGCGTAATTCGACGTCAACATCCCATCACCAACGCCCCGGCGGATACCGAGAAGCTCGCCACCACCGCCTCGCAAGGAGCCTGATGCCGACCCCTTTTACGGCTCGATATGCTGGCATCTCAGCTACGGTCTTCCTCGCCGCTCTGGCGCTCAGCGGGTGCGTGCCGAAGTCGACGACGGTGGCCGGCACCGGTGCCGCAACCCTGGGCGTGGACAGCAGCGCCAGTGCATGCACGGTCTCCGCCGCCACTGCACGAAGCGGCAGCCTCACCTTCGCCGTAAAGAATAGCGGCAACCAGGCGACCGAGTTCTACCTGCTCGCCGCGGACGGTAAACGGGTCGTCGGCGAAGTGGAGGACATCGGCCCTGGCCTCACGCGCAACCTCGTGGTTGACGTCTCGCCCGGTCAGTACTTCACCGTGTGCAAGCCCGGATTGACCGGAGATGGCATCGGTCGAACCGCATTCACCGTCACCGAATAGGTGAGTCCGGCGCTCAGTATTCAGGACGCGTGACGGATCAGGAACCGGGCTTTGTGTACGTCACCGTGTAGTTCGCGATGAACCCGTTCTTGTCATCCTTGGAGACGACGACGAGGACACCGTAGGGGTCTTTCGTGAATAAGCCGGTGGTGGTGTCGCCGGAAGCGTCGCCCGATGCCTGGGATGCAAAGCCAGCCGACTTCAGCTGATCCGTGATCGCGGTGATAACGTCGGCGCTACCAACCTTGATCGTGATGTTCCAGACCTTGCCTTCGGCGTTGCCGATTCCCGCTCCGAAGATCACATCACCCGTGGCGAGCGGCACAGACTTGGGGAAGTCGCTGGGCATCTTGGCGCCACCAAGGTCGACCTGACCGCCGGTGACCTGGTTCACAAGACCCTGGATCGGGTTGCTGCATGCCGTGAGCATGGGAGCGAGGGCGAGGGAGAAAATAATCGCTGCGGGCACGATGAAAACACTTCGAGTACGGGACATGAGAGAAGTTCCTGTTCACTGGTGCGAGTCGTCGATTGACGGATTCCGGACAGCGTACTACGCTCCCCTACCCTTATCAATGGGCGCAGGGGCCGCTACTTACGAGTTCGCACGCTTCAGGTTTGCGGTCGCGCGTGCCCGCGCGTTCTGGTCCAGTTCGACCTTGCGGATGCGCACGAATTCGGGTGTCACCTCGACGCACTCGTCCTCGCGTGCGAACTCGAGGCACTCCTCGAGGGTGAGCTGGCGGGACGGCGTCATCCGCTCGAACGTGTCGGAAGTGGACTGGCGCATGTTTGTCAGCTGCTTCTCTTTCGTGATGTTGACATCCATGTCTTCGGCTCGAGAGTTCTCGCCAACGACCATGCCCTCATAGACCTCCTGCGTCGGCTCGACGAAGAACGACATCCGCTCCTGAAGCGCGACCATGGCGAACGGCGTCGCAACGCCTGCGCGGTCAGCGACGATGGAACCCGTGTTGCGCGTGACGATGGAGCCGGCCCACTCGGCGTAGCCGTGCAGGATCGCATTCGCGATTCCCGTGCCACGGGTGATCGTGAGGAACTCGGTGCGGAAGCCGATGAGTCCACGGGAGGGAACGATGAACTCCATGCGAACCCAGCCAGTGCCGTGGTTGCTCATGCCGTCCATGCGGCCCTTGCGCGCGGCAAGAAGCTGAGTGATCGCGCCGAGGTGCTCCTCTGGCGCGTCGATCGTGAGGTGCTCGAACGGTTCGTGGACCTTCCCATCGACACGGCGCGTGACCACCTGCGGCTTACCGACGGTGAGTTCGTAACCTTCACGGCGCATCTGCTCGACGAGAATGGCGAGCGCGAGTTCTCCACGGCCCTGCACTTCCCACGCCGCAGGGTTGCCGATGTCGACGATCTTAAGCGACACGTTGCCCACGAGTTCGCGGTCGAGACGGTCTTTAACCATGCGCGCCGTGAGCTTGTGGCCTTTGATCTTGCCGACGAGCGGGCTCGTGTTCGTACCGATCGTCATGGAGATCGCGGGGTCATCCACCGTGATCGCCGGAAGCGGCCGGATGTCGTCGGGGTCGGCGAGCGTGTCGCCGATGGTGATGTCGGCGAAGCCGGCCACCGCAACGATATCGCCGGGGCCGGCGCTCTCTGCCGGGTAGCGGTCAAGAGCCTTCGTGAGCATGAGTTCCGTGACGCGGACGTTGTGAACATCGCCGTCCTTGCGAACCCAGGCCACGGTCTGGCCCTTCTTCAGCGTGCCGTTGAAGATGCGAAGGAGCGCGAGACGGCCAAGGAAAGGCGATGCGTCGAGGTTAGTCACGTGCGCCTGCAGTGGCGCCTCCGGGTCGTAGCTCGGCGCGGGGATGTGCTCGAGGATTGCCTCGAAAAGGGGCTCGAGATCTGCATTGTCCGGCAGGGTGCCGTTCGCGGGCTTGTTCCGGCTCGCGGCGCCGTTTCGGCCAGAGGCATACACGATGGGTACATCAAGGAGCGCGTCGATGTCGAGATCCGGCACATCATCGACAAGGTCGCTGGCGAGCCCAAGTAGGAGGTCCTGGCTTTCGACGACCACATCATCGATGCGCGCGTCCGGTCGGTCGGTCTTATTCACGAGCAGGATGACCGGGAGCTTCGCCTCGAGCGCCTTACGCAGCACGAAACGGGTCTGTGGCAGCGGGCCTTCGCTCGCATCCACGAGCAGAACGACGCCGTCGACCATGGACAGGCCACGTTCGACCTCACCGCCGAAATCGGCGTGGCCGGGGGTGTCGATCACGTTGATCGTGACCGGGCCGTCGGTGGCGTGGATGCCTTGGTAGCTGATCGCCGTGTTCTTGGCGAGGATCGTGATGCCCTTTTCGCGCTCCAGGTCGCCCGAATCCATAGCGCGCTCTTCGACGTGCGCGTGCTCGCCGAAGGAATTGGTCTGGCGCAGCATCGCGTCGACGAGGGTGGTCTTACCGTGGTCGACGTGCGCGACGATAGCCACGTTGCGCAAGTCATTGCGGGTGGCAATAGGCATGGGTGTGCTGTCCTGGTTCTTTTGGGGGGGGCAGTCAATACTACGTGAACCTCGTGTCTTCTCCGTACTTCCGGCACTTTCCCACGTCGTGCACTGTGCATTGTGCCCATCACCTGCATGTCGGCACTCCTCCTCCACAGGGTCGGCGCTCACGACTTATCCCAAGATTTTACTCGCTTTCTTCACATCTTTATTCGATTCTGTGAGACTTTACCTATGAATTCCTTCGCAGTTCTATTCTCAATCTCCCTGGAGTCAGCGATGGTGGCGGCCACGGGAATTCCGGATAGCGTCGCTGCCGTTCGCGGGCTCGACGACAGAACGCTTGTGGCCACTCAGCGAAGACTGTCGGACCTGCGCCGCCTCGTCGATGCCCGCGCGTCCCTCGTTGCTGGCGAAGTCGCTTTCCGGTCACGGCGAGAACTCGGCTATACGGGACTTGCCCAGAAGGAGGGCTTTCACAGCGCGGAGAAGCTCATTCAGTCCACCACCGGGTCAACTCGCCGAGAAGCCTCCACACTGGTCACCGCGGGGACACTCGTGCACGAATCGATGACTCTGGCGGCCACCGACCCCGTCACCGGGGAGGTACCCGAGGGCTTTGACGTGCACGAACCCTGGCTGGCACCCGTCGGAGCCGCGGTCGCGGGCGGGCGGCTGACTGTAGAGGCGGCCAGAGCCATCCGCAGTGGACTCGGCGAACCCACAGATAGTGAAGGTTCCCTTCCGCCTGAAGCCCTGACGGAGGCAGTTCGAACGCTACTGGAGACGGCCATCGGAGACGATGAAAACCGTGGTCTGGACGCGGATGCACTCTACCGGCTTGCACGCCAACTGCGCGACGACCTCGATGAAGCGGGTATCGCCGAACGGGAGCTGCTGATCTATGGCAAGCGCTCGTTTCGCCGGATGCGGCAACCGGGCGGGCAGTCACGTTTTATCCTCGATCCCGACCTCGAAATGTCAGCCTGGCTCGATGACGTATACGACAAGCTCACGTCACCTCGGCGCGGTGGCCCACGATTCATCGATGACGCCGATCGTGTTTGGGCTGAAAACATCGCCACGGATCCGCGCACAACCGAGCAGTATCTGCACGATGCCATCTTTGGATTACTGCGCTTCGGTGTCGACGCTGACCTCGCTGGCGCAGACGGTACTGGCGCAGTGCTTACCGGCGCAGTGCATTCCGGCGCAGTGCATACTTGCGCAGAAGGCACTGACGATGGCCCTGCCGGCACGATCCCCACCGAATCCGAAAGGCCTGGCACACGTCGTCGCGCTCCCCGGATAGTGGGCTCACGGGTTCCCGCAGTCCGCGTGCTCGTCACCGAGGAGTCGTTACTCTCCCGCACGGGTCACGGCCGCCTTGAGGGGAGCGGCGCTCCTGTTTCGATGCAGACGGTCGAACGGTTTATCTGCACGAGTGGAACCCTCCCGGTGATTATCGGTCGGGAGGGCAATGTCCTCGACCTCGGGCGTGAAACCCGCCTGTTCACAAACCGGCAGAAGATCGCCTTGTCCGTCCGCGATGGTGGATGCCTGTGGTCGGGCTGTGACAGCCCCGCCAGTTGGACCGAAGCCCATCACATAAACCACTGGTCGCGAGACCACGGAAACACCGATCTAGCGGACGGAGTTCTCCTGTGCCGGCATCACCACCTGCTTCTTCATAACAACCACTGGGAAATCCAACGGAAAGGCAATGCCTATTGGCTCATTCCCCCACCGGACATCGACCCAGCGCGGAAGCCCCGACAACTGACGTCGAAGAGTGCTGCACTACGAGACCTGCAGCGCGAACGTCTTGGTGCACGTCTCGAAGGAGTTACGGCGCCCGCGTGATGTAGGCAACTCGGCCCGTCCGCGCGGCCCGGCGCCTCGGCTGCCCGGCCGCGTTGCCCAGACCAGTTGCCGAGCCCAACTTCTCGGCTCGACCGCCTTCTCGGCTCGACCGCCTCCTCGGCTAGCGGGTCCGGTGCCTCAGCCCGACGCCCGGGTCGAACGCTCAGCCCGACCGTTCAGCCCGATCGTTCAGCCCGATCGTTCAGTCTCCCGGACTCGGCGTGGCGGTTGCCGCCGGCGTCCATTCCCACACATTCCAGAGAATGCCGGGTGCCAAGGGCGCGATAGCCACCCCGCTTACCGATCGGTTGTGTGCCACCACCGCTGGATCCTGGTACAGGGGCAGACCGTATGCGGCGGAATACAGTGCGGCGTCAAGGCTCATCCGAATAGCGAGCTGCTTGTCCGCGTCCGGGGCAACGGAGAGCTGCGACAACAGTGAATCGACACTGGAGTCCGAAAATCCATTGAAGTTGCCTCGACCTCCGGTGCCGAAAATCGACTGGAGGCCGGCGACCGACTCATTGGTGGCCGACCACGCGAAGATCGACGCGTCATAGGTTCCCGGAGTACCGAGCAGATTGATCCAGTCCGGACTGGAACAGTTCGTCACCACGAAACCCGCGAACGCTGCACTCTCCTGGATGAGTTGGAACTCCTGCACCCGCTTCGGGTTTGACGGGTCAAACAGGATGCACACCGCCGGGCTCGCGACACCGGCATCCGCCAACAACAACGTCGCCTCTGCAACATCCGTGCTCGCAAAGTTTGCAGAACCGTTGGTGGCCACTGCATCGGAGTAGCCCGTGGCGCGCGGAAGGAACACGAGTGAAGAACGCTGTGCCAGGGCGCTCAGCGTGCTTCCGGTCACCGCTTCCCTGATCTCCCTCACAGGAATGACCTTCAGGAACGCCTCCCGAACGCGCGGGTCCTCGAACGTCGCGTGTTTGCCGTTCGCGAACTGCAGATCGAGGTGTTCGAAGGCTCGATCGATTCCCTGCTTCACTATCGCGCCGGGGACGGCGCCCACCGCGGCGAGCACATCCGGACTGGGTCGCGGGACGATGACATCGGCCGAACCGTCCTTCAGGGCAGCCACCTGGTCGAGCGGATCGGCAAGAGTCCGGATGACGACGGTCTCGAACACCGGAGTGTGTGCCCCGTGAAAGCGAGGGTTTGCGGTAAGCGTCACGCTCACACCGGCCACGAACCCGGACAGCGTGTACGGGCCGGTCGACACGAGAAGCGACGGGTCTGTTGGCATCGCCTCGAGATCAAATCCGCTGTTCCAGACGTTCGCGATCGCCGAGAGTTGAGTGGTGTGCTCGTCGAGGATCGCATCGGTAAGCGCCGTCTTCGCCTTCTGCGCGTCGCGGAGGCGGTCGGCATCAGCCGGCCCGGCCTTCCCCGCGCCGGAATCCGCGGCGAGCGGCAATCCGAGGGCACGAGACGCCACAACGTGAGCCGGAAGTCCGACCTGCAGCAGGAGGGGCCAATCGACCACGTAGCGGTCCCAGATAACGGTGAGTGAACGCCCACCGTCTCCGATCGTGGGCGTGGACGTGGCGTACTGGAGCCCTTCGCTTGTCGA
>JBDTCD010000088.1:0-10891 GCA_039923755.1 Terrimesophilobacter sp.
CGACACTCATCGGGGTCAACACGGTGGCCATCCCATGGGGTGTTCTCATTGCAAACCTGCTCCTGCCGATTGTGGTCTTCGGGCTCTGTATTCTCGTGGCTCGCAAGCGTAACGTCGGCGTCCTCGCGATCACCTTCCTCGCTGGCCTCGGCGTCGTTGGCGCGCTCACCCTGAGTTTCACGGTTCTGGCAGGCATCCTCACGTGAGGCGGCATCCGTCGAACGTCGGGTGATGTCAGTCGAGTATCCCTACGACCGCGAGCAGGACGATGAGCACTACCTGCCCGATCGCCCGAGGAACGAGCGGGAACGCGGCGCGGCCGAACCGCTCCCTATGGGCCGATGCATAGACGTTCGCCGGAAACACCGCCACGAGGAACACGATGAGGCAGACCGCAGCTGCCAGTACCGTTGGCGGGTAAAGCAGGCCGAGCCCACCGGCGATCTCGCACAGGCCGGTGAAGACGACGAGGTTGCGCGGACTGGCAATTCCCTTCCCGCGCAGCGCGGGCGGAATCATGGCGGCCATGGTGCGCTGCACGGCTGGAAGGAAATGTGTCACACCCATCACGATGAACGCGAGCGCGAGCAGGATTCGCAGCCCGAGTCCTACGACGCCGAGCGCAACAATGTGCATTGCACCATTCTGCAGCCAGTAGAGTGGTGACCTATTCGGCGCCCCACGGTCGCGGCGCACACTGCCCATTGCCGCAATTGAAGGATTCTCGCCGTGCCCAAGCCCGTCGTACTGATCGCCGAAGAACTCTCCCCCGCCACAGTGGATGCCCTGGGGCCCGATTTCGAGATCCGCAACATTGATGGAACTGATCGCAACGCGCTTCTTGTTGCGCTCCCCGAGGCGAGCGCGATTCTGATTCGCTCCGCCACCCACATGGACCCAGAGGCGATTGCCGCTGGCCGGCAACTGAAAGTCATCGCTCGCGCTGGAGTTGGACTCGACAATGTCGATGTGAAGGCAGCGACGGAGGCGGGCGTCATGGTCGTGAACGCGCCAACCTCGAACGTCGTCTCGGCCGCTGAGCTTGCGATTGGCCACCTGCTCTCACTTGCCCGCTTCATCCCGGATGCGAACCAGTCCGCGAAGGCGGGGGAGTGGAAGCGTTCGGCGTTCACGGGGACAGAATTGTTCGAGAAGACCATCGGCATCATTGGCCTGGGGCGCATCGGCACACTCGTCGCGCAGCGGCTGGCCGGATTCGATGCCACGATCATCGCGTACGACCCCTACGTCACTCCGACCCGGGCGCAGCAGCTCGGTGTACAGCTGGCGAGCCTCGACGAGGTGATGGAACGCTCCGACTTCATCACTATCCACATTCCGCGCACGCCGGAGACCACCGGGATGATCGGTGCTGCACAGTTCGCGAAAGCCAAGCCAAACCTTCGTATCGTCAACTGCAGCAGGGGCGGGATCATCGATGAGGATGCGCTCGTCGATGCGCTCAAATCGAAGCGCATTGCGGGCGCGGGCCTTGACGTCTTCGTGAACGAACCGCCGACCGGTTCAGCGCTGCTCGGCCTGGACAACATCATTCTCACTCCGCACCTCGGCGCGTCGACCGCTGAGGCGCAGGAGAAGGCGGGTGTTTCGGTCGCACGTTCGGTGCGTCTTGCCCTCGACGGCGAACTCGTTCCGGATGCCGTCAACGTTGCCGGCGGCGTGATCGACCCGACGGTGCGCCCCGGCATCCCGCTCATGGAGAGGCTCGGACAGGTATTCAGCGGGCTGGCCGACAGCCCGGTGACGAGCATTGACGTTGAGGTGCGCGGCGAGATCGTCGAGTTCGACGTGAACGTGCTCAAGCTCGCCGCCCTTAAGGGCTACTTCACGAATATTGTGAGCGAATCCGTCTCATATGTGAATGCGCCACTCTTGGCCGATTCCCGCGGAATCCCGGTGCGACTCCTGACCGATCCAGTGAGCGACGAGTACCGCAACCTGTTGACGATTCGTGGTGGACTGGCTGATGGTACGGAGATCTCCGTTTCGGGTACGCTCACCGGACCGAAGCAGATCGAGAAGATCGTGGAGATCAACAGCTACGACGTTGAAGTACCTGTCGCAGACCACCTCATCGTCATGGTGTACACGGATCGACCCGGCATCGTGGCGATCTTCGGTCGCGAGTTCGGTGATGCCGGCATCAACATCGCCGGCATGCAGGTGAGCCGGAAGGTCCCTGGCGGCCAGGCACTCAGCGTAATCACCGTCGACTCTCCGGTGCCGGAAGGGCTGCTTGATACCGTGCGCACCGCCATCGATGCTGAGCTACTCCGCGAGATCGATATCACCGCGTAGCCGAATCACGGATTTGGCGCCGCACACTGTCCTCGTTGTCGATTTTGATGTTCTACCGTTCGTCGTTCTGATAAGAACAACGAACGGGACCGTGAGGTCCCTTGAGTGAGGGAGCGATCATGTCAGACCAATACTTAGTTCTCATCATCGAAGAGGAATGGGACGAGGCTGCTGTCACCGAAGAGGACTACGCCAAGGTGATGAAGGAGCACGGAGCGTTCTCGGCAGCGGTGGCTGACGCCGGGGCGAAAATTCTCGCTGGCGAAGCGCTCGTGAATGCGAGCGCTGGGTTCAGCGTCACACCCCCCAGGGACGGGCAGCCCGCCGTGTACACGAACGGTGCGCTCACCGAAACGACGGAGGTGCTCAGCGGATACTACGTCATCGAGTCGGAAAGCTTAGAGTTAATGAAACGACTTGCACCACTGTGCCCCACCGCGGGACGCATCGACGTTCGGAAAATCTGGGATATGTCCGGAATGTGAGCCTGTCCGCCGAGAATAGTGACATGCAACCGGAACTAGCGCCATCGTTCCGGCAGGTGTTCGCCATGGAATGGCCCCGCGTCGTCGGGGCCATTCTCCGTTCATTCGGCGATCTCGAACTTGCCGAGGACAGCGCACAGGAGGCGTTCCTTCGGGTGCACGCTCGCCTTGTGGCAGGCGACACGATCAACAATCTTGGCGCATGGGTGACGACGAGTGCCCGCCGAATCGCGATCGACGCGCTGCGGCGCGACAGAGTTCTGCGCACCAAACTTCCCATGCTCGCGGGCGATGCTGAGTCCGATTCGGTTGAGGCCGAAGGGGACACTGACGCGGAGTTGCGCCTGCGCCTCATCGTCGTCGCGTGCAATCCCGTGCTCTCTGAGGAGCAGCAGATTGCCCTCGCCCTTCGCATTGTGTGCGGCATTCCCACGACAGACATTGCCGATTTCTTCGAGACGCCTGAGGCGACGATTGCCGCACGCCTGACGCGAGCACGAAAAGCCATTTCGAAAGCCGGGGTGCCTTTTCAGTGGCCGACAGGAGCTGATCGGGCGGACCGGCTGAATCACGTCCTGACGACAATCTTCGGGATTTATACTCTCGGGCACACAGCGCCCCGCGGCAGCACACTAGTGGATTTGCGGTTGATAGACCTCGCAGTGACACTTTCGGATTCGATGGTGAGCGAGTATCCGAATGAATCGGAAGTCCTCGGGCTCAAGGCATTGATCCTCCTCGGAGAAGGGCGTCGCCCCGCTCGGATTATGCCGGATGGCGTTCCCGTGGCACTCGCTAATGCAGATCGCTCTGCGTGGGGCCATCGACGAATCCGTGAAGGGTTAGAGCTCGCGGCGAAGGCATTGCCAGGCGGCGGGAGATTCGCGCTGCAGGCCGGCATTGCCGGTATTCACAGTTCAGCGCGCACCTGGGAGGACACCGATTGGGCATCGATCGCAACCCTCTATCACGGCCTCAAACGCGTGTGGCCGGCACCAGTTGTGCAGTTGGGGAGCATTGTGGCCGACAGCCATCGGGGTCATGCAGAACTCGATCGGGCTGCGCGCGAATTAGTCAGTATGAGGCAGTCTGCTGGCGCTGAGTTTCGGCGACGCGTTAGTGCTGCGATAGCAGATGTGGAAGAGCGGCGCGGCAACCTTGCGGCCGCACGGAGCGCAATAGCCGATGCGGCGACCGGTGAACGGAACACCGCGCTCGTAGACTATTTCACTCGGAGCGACGCAAGGCTGGCCACGCTACTCGCCGAGATGCGTCAGTAGTGCCTGCCCGACCTAGAGCAGCGGGTCGTTGTTCGAGCTGTCGGAGCGCGTCTCGTGCTCGGTGATGCGCTCTCCCGTGTTGTCGACGTGGCGCACGGTCTCAATACTCGACCGCTTACGCAGGACGAGAACGAGCGAAATGATGAACACGACTACGCCAGCACCCATGAGGATGTAGCCGATCAGGTCAAGATTTGCCCACGCCACATTCACATTGATAGCGAACGCGAGGACTGCGCCAATGACGAACAAAACAATTCCGGTTCCGATTCCCATAATCTCGATCCCTTTCCTAGAAAAAGCCACTGTCTCGGAGTTTCATGTGTATTGGCTGGGCGTGATGTGAGTTTAAGCTGGGTTTGACCGACCGATAGGCTCGCAAGGTGACGCGATCGTTGACTGCCTTGGCCATCCTCGTTTTCGGAATTATTCTCGGTGCGCCGGTCGCAGCGACGGCAGCGGTAGTCCCCGTTTCTGTAGGGACGGAAGTGCAGGACTTCACCTTCGAGTCCTACACGGCCGACTACTATCTCTCCAGAAATTCCGAGGGCCATTCGACGTTGAAGACCGTGGAAACCCTGGTCGCGAAGTTCCCGAGCTTCGACCAGAACCGGGGAATCATCCGTGCGATACCGAACGATTATGACGGTGTTCCGCTTCGCACGAATGTGCAGTCGGTGGTGGATGGAAACGGCGCTGATGTGCCTTTCGATGAGACCGACAGCGGAGGATTCACTGAACTGGCGCTCGGAACCGATGAGTACGTGCATGGCCGCACGACGTACACAATCACCTACACCCAGCAGAACGTCGTCCGGGCGTTTACCGACACCAATGACGACGAGCTCTACTGGGACACCAACGGCACTGGGTTCGCCCAGCCGTTCGGGATCGTGTCGGCGCGCGTTCACGTTGATCCGTCCCTCACGGAGTTCCTCACCGGCAACAACGCGTGTTACCAGGGTGCGCAGGGCTCGACCACCACATGCATGATCACGCACACGCCGGACTCGACCGGCGACCAGTTCTCCGCCACGGTGCGCAATCTGGGACCGGGGGAGAACCTCACTGTTGTCATCGGTTTTGCGCTGGGAACATTCGTGCAAGTACCAGCAGAGCAACAGAGCCCGGGAACTGATCCCGGGAATGGCAGCTCCGGAAACCCCTTCTTTCCCGGCCTGACTGAGGCCCCATGGTGGGTGAACGCGGGTTCCATCGCCATCGCGGTGCTTGCCGTGCTCGGGTCGGCGTTCACGATCATCTGGCGGTTCATCGCGCCTGGAGCGTCCAAGGGCAAGGGCATCATCATCCCGCAGTACACGGCGCCAAAGGACCTCAACCTTTTGGAATCCGCGGACATCATCGGGCGGGCATGGTTGGGAGTACCGGCGCAGATCGTGAGTTTCGCCGTGCGAGGCAAGATTCGGATCCTCGACTACCCGGTGACGAGCAACGGGGCGAAGTTCACCCTGCAGCTGCTTGACCAGACGGGAGTAGACGAGGAGGAACTGGAGCTTCTGAAGGCACTCTTCGGCAACGGAGTCAGCGCACAAAGTCTCGGGATTCTCGAACAGGTGGGCATCTTCGGCCATGACGTGATCGGGGCTATCGCTGCCGACAGCGGCGCGCTCACGGTCGGGGCCGTACGCGAGGTCGGCGTCATCGATGACAGCGCTGCTCGCGCTGTGGATGGGGTGAAGTCCGGCGTGCGATCGCGCATTATCCAGCGCGGATTCAAGAAGAAGCGGTCATCGCTTGCGGGCTTCCTCGTCGCTGGCGGTATGTTCCTTCTGATCTTCGCGGCTGTCGGCTTCGTCATCCTGTCGTCATTCTTCCTCTCGTTCAGCGGTTGGGGTCTCGTCTCGATCGTGCTGGCGTTCTTCGCGGTGTTCATTTGCGTGGGCTTCGCCTTCCGCCCGGCAGCGCTCACCGAGGAGGGGGCAGAGCGGCGCGACTACCTCCGGGGAATGCGGGACTATCTGCAGTTGGCAGAGGCGGACAGGATCCGGATGCTGCAAAGTCCGGAAGGAGCGGAGCGCGTGCGCGTCGAAGGCCTTGACCCGTCGAAACCTGCGGAGAAGGTCAAGCTCTATGAGAAATTGCTGCCCTTCGCCGTGCTGTGGGGCGTGGAGAAGGAGTGGGCGACGGAACTCACCAGCTACTACGGCAGTACGGCACCGGACTGGTTCGTATCCACGAGCGGTTTCGACGCCATCATGTTCGCCAACGTCCTCAACACGATCGCCACAACATCGGTCGCACGGTCCACCCCGAGTACGTCGTCGGGATCCACGTGGTCAGGAAGCGGCGGCGGCAGTTTCTCCGGCGGGTCCATCGGGGGAGGCTTCTCCGGCGGTGGTGGTGGTGGCGGCGGTGGCGGGGGCCGCTGAGCGTCAACGCCCGTAATCCGCGCGGTACGCTGGAAGCCCAGCAATCTTCGGAGGTTTCATGTCGCGCACGCTCGATATCGCGGTGATCGCGGGGGACGGTATCGGCCCCGAGGTCATCGCCGAAGCGGTCACGGTACTGCGCGCGGCCGTCCCGACCGACACGGTTGTGACGACGACGGACTACCCGTTCGGAGCCGGTCATTACCTTGCGACCGGCGCCATCCTCGGCGACGACGACCTAGCAGCACTCCGCCAGCATGATGTGATCCTGCTCGGTGCGGTCGGCGGGGATCCGCGCGACGCGCGACTCGCCGGGGGCATCATCGAACGCGGGCTTCTGCTCAAGCTCCGGTTCGCGTTTGATCACTATGTGAACCTGCGCCCGAGCGTCATCCTCCCCGGGGTTGCAAGCCCGCTGCGGGATCCGGGACACGTCGACTTCGTCGTCGTACGGGAGGGCACGGAGGGACCGTACGCCGGAACCGGCGGCAGCATCCGCACGGGGACGCCGCACGAAATCGCCAGCGAAGTGAGCGTCAATACAGCTTTCGGCGTAGAACGGGTCGCCCGGTTCGCGTTTGGCCAGGCCGAGGCCCGTCGAAAGAAGCTCACGCTCGTGCACAAGACGAACGTGCTGAGCTACGCTGGCTCACTCTGGCAGCGGACGGTCGATGCGGTAGCAACCGAATATCCGGATGTCGAGGTCGACTACCTGCACGTGGACGCCGCCACCATATTTCTCGTCACAAATCCGAGTAGATTTGACGTGATCGTCACCGACAACCTCTTCGGGGACATCATCACCGATCTGGCTGCCGCAATCAGCGGAGGCATCGGCTTGGCGGCATCCGGAAACATCAACCCGGAGGGCACCTTCCCCAGCATGTTCGAACCGGTACACGGCTCAGCACCGGACATCGCGGGAAAAAACGTGGCTGACCCCACGGCCGCAATCCTCTCGGTGGCGCTCCTGCTCACCCAGCAGGGCTTTTCGGAGGCTGCAAACAAGGTTACGGCTGCCGTCACCGCCGACCTGGCCGAGCGGGGGACCGCTACCCGCACGACGAGCGAGGTCGGCGCTGCGATCACCCAACGACTCACGCATCACTGACAGACACTTCACGAAGGATCGATCATGACCATCGCTGCTGATTCAAAAACAACTACCGGCCTGGACTGGGCGGTCACGCGCAACCTCGTCGCACGAAGCACGCAGGAGCGCGAGGAAATCCTCGCGAACCCCGGATTCGGCAAATTCTTCACCGACCACATGGTGGACATCTGCTGGTCAGTGAATGGCGGATGGCACCGGCCGCGGGTGCAGCCGTACGGTCCGATCACGCTCGATCCTGCCGCGGCAGTTCTTCACTACGGGCAGGAGATCTTCGAGGGCCTGAAGGCTTATCGGCACGCCGATGGCTCGATCTGGTCGTTCCGCCCCGAGGCGAATGCGGGCCGAATGCAGCGCTCAGCGCGCAGGCTCGCGCTGCCCGAACTGCCGCTCGAGTACTTCGTCGAATCGCTAAGGCAGATCATCGCCGTCGACGCCGAATGGGTTCCGTCGGCGCCAGAGACGAGCCTTTACCTTCGCCCGTTCATGTTCGCGAAAGAGGCGTTCCTCGGGGTGCGCCCTGCGGAGAAGGTGGCCTACTACGTGATCGCCAGCCCAGCAGGAGCATACTTTCACGGCGGGGTTGCGCCGGTATCAATCTGGCTTTCCACCGACTATGCCCGTGCGGGCCGCGGTGGGACCGGAGCGGCGAAAACCGGTGGCAACTACGCGTCGTCGCTCATCGCGCAGGCCGAGGCCTCTGAGCAGGGGTGCGCGCAAGTGATGTTCCTGGATTCCGCCGAGGGTAAGTACCTCGAGGAGCTCGGTGGGATGAACATCGTGCTCGTCTACAAGGACGGAACAATCGTCACGCCTAAGTCGGACAGCATCCTCGAGGGGATCACGCGCGACTCGATCCTTCAGCTCGCGCGCGACCGCGGTCACACCGTTGAGCAACGGCGCGTGACGATCGACGAATGGCGCGAGGGGGCAGCATCCGGCGACATCGTGGAAGTCTTCGCCTGCGGCACCGCCGCCGTCGTGACTCCGATCGCCCAATTGAAGGCAGCCGATTTCACGATCGGTTCAGCGGATGCTGCGGCCGGCGAACTCACCATGTCGTTGCGTAAGGAGCTCACCGACATCCAGTACGGGCGTGCCGAGGACCGTCACGGTTGGCTCACGCGGCTTGATGCGATGGGCGATTCCGCTGGCGTCCCCACCGGTGATTCGAGTCGGGGCTAGGCTCGAATCTGTGAAAATCGCGCGTTTCAGCACCGCTCATGACGACCCCCGCTTTGGCATTGTGGACGACGACGAACTGGTCGTTCTCAGTGGCGACCCGATGTTCAGCGGGTTCGGCACGACGGGGGAACGCGTCGCACGCGCAGATGCGAAACTGCTCGCCCCCGTCATCCCGCGCTCGAAAGTCGTCTGCGTCGGAATGAATTACGCGGCGCACAAGGCCGAACTTCACGCGGATACCCCCAACAACCCGCTCATCTTTCTGAAACCCAACACCGCGGTCATCGGACCAGGCGATGCGATCCAGATCCCACCGGTGGACGGCAGGATCGTTCACGAGGGTGAACTTGCGATCGTCATCGGCAAAATCGCGAAGCTTGTTTCTGCGGCGAACTGGGCCGACTACGTGTTCGGTTACACGATCGCCAATGACATCTCCGCCCGAGACGTGATGTTCGCCGACGGGCAGTGGGCAAGGGCAAAAGGTTACGACACGTTCTGCCCGCTCGGACCGTGGATCGAGACAGAGCTCGATACGGGTAATCTCGAGATCCAGACTTTCGTGGACGGCGAGCCACGACGCCACGGGAATACCGCAGACATGCTCTACAAGATTCCCGAGATCATCGAGTTTGCGTCGAGCGTATGGACGCTGCTTCCCGGCGACGTCATCTGCACGGGTACGCCAGCCGGTCTCGGAGGGTTCACCGACGGCCAGACAGTTGACATCACCATCGAGGGCATCGGCACGCTGAGCAACCCGGCGCGCAACCGCTGACGGCCATGGCCGCGGCAACTGCTCGCCTAGAATTGCAGCGATGACTGCCACCTTTACGAGCGCCACTGGGTCCGACATCCGCCTGCGTTTCTGCCCTTCGCCGACCGGAACGCCTCATGTCGGGCTCATCCGCACCGCCCTGTTCAATTGGGCGTACGCGAGGCATACCGGCGGCAAGCTTATCTTCCGTATCGAAGACACGGATGCTGCCCGCGACAGCGAAGAAAGTTATGAGCAACTCCTTGACGGCTTGTCCTGGTTGAACATCGACTGGGATGAGGGTGAAGGCGTCGGTGGGCCGCACGGGCCGTACCGCCAATCGCAGCGCGGCGAGATCTACCAGGGCGTGATCGAGAAGCTGCGCGATTCGGGTCACCTGTACGAGAGCTTCGCCACGGGCGAGGAGATCGAGGCGCGCAACGTTGCGAACGGTCGCGACCCGAAGCAGGGCTACGACAACTTCGAACGTGACCTCACCGACGAGCAGCGTGCGGCATACCGTGCTAAAGGTCGCGAGCCCGCTTTACGACTGCGCGTTCCCGACACCGACCTTAGCTTCACCGATCTCGTGCGCGGCGACATCACGTTCCCCGCGGGCAGTTTCACCGACTTCGTCGTTGTGCGCCCCAACGGCATCCCGTTGTACACCTTCGTGAACCCCGTGGATGATGCGCTCATGGGCGTCACGCATGTGTTGCGTGGCGAAGATTTGCTGTCGAGCACTCCGCGCCAGATCGCGTTGTATCACGCACTCATCGAGCTGGGAATTGCGACCGCCATTCCGCGCTTCGGCCACCTGCCATACGTGATGGGCGATGGGAACAAGAAGCTTTCCAAGCGCGACCCGGAGTCGAGCCTTTTCCATCACCGCGATCGAGGGTTCATCCCCGAGGGGCTCATCAACTACCTCGCGCTGCTCGGTTGGTCGCTCGCCGCCGACCGCGACGTTTTCTCGATCGACGAGATGGTGGCGGCGTTCGATGTTGCCGACGTGAATCCGAATCCGGCCCGCTTCGATGTGAAGAAAGCCGAATCGATCAACGGGGACCACATCCGCCTCCTCGATGTCGACGACTTCGCCGAACGGATGCTGCCCTACCTCGGTGGTCTCGTGACGACGCCTGCCCAGCGCGAGTTGCTCCACAAAGCGGCACCGCTCGTGCAGGAGCGGATGCAGCTGCTGGGTGAGGCGCGCGGCCTGCTCGCGTTCCTGTTCACGAGCGACGACGCCATCACCTTCGACAAGGATGCCCTGCCGGGCGTCGGCGGCCCGAGCGTGCTGGCGGTCGCAACGAATGCACTCACCGCGTTGGATGAGTGGACGGTCGCCGCGATCGAAGCGA
>JBDTCD010000089.1:0-10134 GCA_039923755.1 Terrimesophilobacter sp.
GTCGTATTCATCACGGTGCTCGTTGTCGTTCGACCCGATCCCCCGGCACCCGCCGCCGTCGACTATCGCGCGATTGCCGCGGAAACTGGTGCCACGGCGAGCCTCGCCGTGCCCGACCTGCCTTCCACCTGGAAGTCGAATTCCGCCATCTACGATGGGGAATCGCTGGATGGTGTCGCCACCTGGTACATCGGCTTCGTCACACCAGAGAACCAGTTCGTCGCCGTCCGTCAGGGCATCGCCGCCAACCCGACCTGGCTCGCGAACCAACTCGGAAGCCGAGCGGCCACTGGTTCCACGACCATCAACGGCGTCGCGTGGAAGGTCTACGACCATCGGGATGCCAAGGATGCTGGCAACCTCGCCTACATCATGACCACCGAAGCAAAAGCCAGTGACATTGTTCTCTTCGGAACAGCGTCGAATGCGGAATTCTCAACCATCGCGACCGCGGTGTCAAGCGAGCTAGCGGCAAACACGGGAAAGGGCTAAGAGCATGCCAGAGACCACCACGACTCCAGCCAGAGCATGGGAAGAGATGGTGCGCGGCAACGAGCGATTCATCGCCGGTAAACCCCGCCATCCCCGCCAGGATGTCGAACGGCGCGGGGAGCTCATCGGCACGCAGGCGCCGCACGTCGTCCTGTTTGGGTGCAGTGATTCCCGGCTCGCCGCGGAGATCATCTTCGACAAGGGCCTTGGTGACCTCTTCGTGATCCGCAACGCCGGCCAGGTGATTTCCGAGTCTGTCATCGGCTCCATCGAATATGCGGTGGCAATTCTCGGAGTGCCGCTCATTGTGGTTCTTGGGCATGACGAATGCGGTGCGGTGAGTGCCGCGATCGACAGCCAACGAAACGATGCACCGGCCATTCCACCGCACATCCGCCATCTCATCGCACCGATCACGGCGGCGGTGGCAAAAATACAGAAGGGGCTTCCCGAGGGGGAGAGTCCTGACCCTTCCGTCGTCGGTCGCGAGCACCTGCGCGCAACGATTAACACCATGGTCGCCAATTCGGAACTCATCAGCGAGGCGATCGCCGCGGGTACGCTGGCTATTGTCGGTGCGAACTACCGCCTTCTCGAAGGAATGGCAGTTCCGGATGTCGTCATCGGCGACATCAGCGCGATGTAACAGAACGACAACCCCACAAAGGACGACGGACCAGTGAATAACCCAGGCGATTTCCGCACCGAACACGACACGATGGGCGAGGTGCTGGTTCCGGCATCGGCCCTATACGCAGCGCAAACCCAACGAGCGGTCGAGAACTTCCCAATCTCCGGTGCAGGGCTCGAGCCGGCTCAGATCATCGCTCTCGCGCGAGTGAAGCGGGCTGCCGCGATCGTCAACGGTGCGTTGGGGATCATTGACGTGAAGGTCGCCGACGCGATCGCTGCGGCGGCTGGCGAGATCATCGGCGGTGCCCACCACGACCAGTTCCCCATCGACGTCTACCAAACCGGCAGCGGAACGTCATCCAATATGAACATGAACGAGGTTCTCGCCTCCCTCGCGTCGCGCTCACTTGGTTCTCCAGTTCACCCCAACGACCAGGTGAACGCTTCGCAGTCCTCCAACGACGTGTTCCCAACGTCGGTGCACGTCGCCGTCACCGGCGCACTTCTCGGCGACCTCGTCCCAGCACTCGACCAGCTTGCCGTTTCACTGGAGAAAAAGGCAGTCGCATGGGCCGGAGTGGTCAAGTCCGGCCGGACGCACCTGATGGATGCGACGCCCGTCACGCTCGGCCAGGAGTTCGGCGGCTACGCCCGACAGATCCGCCTCGGCATCGAACGCGTCGAGTCAACGATTTCGAGGGTCGCGGAAGTTCCGCTCGGCGGCACCGCGGTGGGAACCGGCATCAATACGCCCGCGGGATTCCCGCAAAAGGTGATCGCTGAGCTCGCGCAGGAATCGGGTCTTCCGATCACCGAGGCGAAAAACCATTTCGAAGCACAGGGCGCACGCGACGGACTCGTGGAGGCATCCGGAGCACTTCGCGTCATCGCCGTAAGCCTGACGAAAATTTGCAACGACCTCCGCTGGATGGGATCAGGGCCCAATACTGGACTTGGCGAGTTGCACATCCCGGACCTGCAACCGGGCTCCTCGATCATGCCCGGCAAGGTCAATCCGGTCATCCCCGAGGCAGTGCTCATGGTGTGTGCACGCGTAATCGGGAACGACGCGACCATCGCGTGGGCGGGGGCGAGCGGGGCCTTCGAATTGAACGTCGCGATTCCCGTCATGGGCACTGCGCTTCTCGAGTCAATCCGCCTGCTCTCGAACTCGAGCCGCGTTCTGGCCGAGAAGACGGTGGATGGGCTCGAAGCGAACGTGGAACGCGCACGAGCACTCGCGGAGTCGTCCCCCTCCATCGTCACTCCCCTCAATCGCGTCATCGGCTACGAGGCTGCAGCGAAGGTCGCCAAAAATGCAGTGGCGAAGGCCATCACCGTTCGCGAATCCGTCATCGACCTCGGTTTTGTGGAGCGCGGCGAAGTCTCCCTTGAGCAGTTGGACACGTTGCTCGACGTCCTAAGCATGACCCACCCAGGCTGATCCACCCCGGCTGATCCACCCCGGCTGAACTACCCCGCTCAATCGGCCGCCGTGCAGAACGGCTTCACCGCAGGTAAGGCACGCCCCGAATCGCGTCGCCCTGAAGAGTCAAAACGGTGCGAGCACCCAGCGATTTCTCGAGCTGGATGGGTACGAGAGTGGAAACATTCGCGCCGCTCGAGAGAATGTTGCACTCTGAAGCGAACTCCGCGTTGGAACCATCCTTGGGCGTGGCCCGGCCGTAGTAGATCGCGATCGAGACCGACTCATCGGTCTCCCTCACTATCGCCGCGTGCGGGAAACAGGCCGGATCCCCCGCAACGTGGACTACCAACAATGCGGTGTCCAGCGCGACGAGGCCCGGCGCTGGATCCACCCCGATGTAGCCGTTGTCCGGGGTCGCTGCAGCGAGGCTAAAGGTGCCGAGCTTAAACAGGTACGGTGGCTGCCGGGTTTGCCCCATCACCCGCTGGAAGCCAAGAATGGGCTGCTCGACGAGATTCTTCGGAATCTCCGCCACGGAGCTGATGACGCGGTTGACCACTACAGGGGCCGGGCTGCCCCACATCTTCTCCGCGGCAGTGGGAGGAGTTGGAGACTCCGGTTCACGATTCTCCTGAGAGTGGTAGACGAGGATGCCGCTGACCACCATCGTCGCAATCCCGAGAGCCGCGATCACGCGGTGCAACAGGTAAGCCGAACCGGATGGTTCCGTGGCGTACTGGTCCCGATGGCTCCAACTCACCAGCACATACCACTGGCTGCGCGGCGCGATCAGCCCCCACAGAAAAATGACTCCCAGGCTCGCAAATACAACGAAAAGGAGCGTGGTCACTCCTCGACCTTAACAGGTCGATCAGGTCACTTCGTTCCCTTCGAGCAGTTCGGTGACGAGTGCGGCAATGTCGCTGCGCTCGGAACGGGTGAGGGTGACGTGCCCAAAAAGCGAATGCCCCTTGAGCGTTTCAATGACCGAGGCAACACCATCGTGACGCCCCACACGGAGGTTGTCCCTCTGCGCCACATCATGGGTGAGCACCACACGCGAATTCTGGCCAATCCGGCTGAGAACGGTGAGAAGAACGTTTCGCTCAAGGGACTGTGCCTCGTCAACGATCACGAATGCGTCATGGAGCGAACGCCCGCGAATGTGAGTCAACGGGAGGACTTCGAGCAATCCGCGCTCAAGAACTTCGTCGAGCACATTCTGCGAAACGACCGATCCGAGCGTGTCAAACACGGCCTGAGCCCACGGGTTCATCTTCTCTGCAGCGTCTCCCGGCAGGTATCCGAGCTCCTGCCCACCGACCGCGTAGAGAGGCCGGAACACCATGATTTTCCGATGTTGCTGACGCTCGAGAACCGCTTCGAGTCCCGCGCACAGGGCAAGTGCGGACTTTCCGGTTCCCGCCCGCCCGCCAAGGGAGACGATGCCAAGGTCCTGGTCAAGAAGCATGTCGATCGCGAGACGCTGCTCTGCCGATCGGCCGTGCAGGCCGAAGATATCGCGATCCCCTCGCACGAGCCTCAGCATCCCTGGTGCGGTCACCCTGCCGAGCGCTGAACCGCGATCAGAGTGGATCACGAGTCCCGTGTTGATGGTGATGTCGGCGACCTGTTCAGTGGCAAGAACCTCATCGTCGTACAGCTTCGACATCTCCTTCGACCCGAGGTCTATCTCGGCGAGTCCTGTCCAACCGGAGTCGACGGCGAGTTCCGCGCGGTATTCCTCCGCCGCAAGTCCTACCGAGGCCGCTTTGACGCGCAAGGGAAGGTCCTTGGAGACGACCGTCACGTTGAGTCCGTCATTGGCGAGGTTCAGTGCTACCGCCAGGATGCGGGAATCATTGTCGCCGAGTTGGAGCCCTGACGGCAGGATCGACGTGCTCGTGTGGTTGAGCTCGACGCGCAGGCTGCCACCGTTACCGATGGGGATTGGGAAGTCGAGTCGCTCGTGCTTTATCCGCAGTTCATCGAGATTGCGCAATGCCTGTCGAGCGAAGTAGCCGATCTCGGGGTCATTTCGCTTTGCCTCCAACTCGCTGATGACCACCACCGGGAGAACGACTGAGTGTTCGGCGAATCGAAAGATCGACTTGGGGTCGGATAGCAACACGGACGTGTCGAGGACGTAGGTCTTCTCGGCCTGCAGCACCACCTCCCCCGCAGAGTTCGACTGGCTGGTCTTCGGTCGGGAGGTGCTGGTCGTGGCCACGTACGACTCCATCCCCGAGCGCGGGAGGCTCGGATCATGTCCGTTACGGCCAACTCAGGTCAAAAGCGAACTTACGTGGCCGCTTCAGTCAGGCGCCATGCCTGATGACTTGACGCTACGTGCAACCGCGTTCCACCGGGGTACCGACACGCGGTAGTCAGATCGTCGTCGCTGATGTGAAGCTTTGGAAGCTCGTGCGAAGCATCGACAGTGTCTCCTCGGTCGTGCTCACGTGGGCACTGATCCGGATGCTATCCTGGCGCGCAGTTACGGTCACCCCGTGGTTGTGGAGCGAAGCGATCAGGACGGTGAGCTGATCGGGAGCCGGTGCGAGAACCACGATCCCGGCCCGTTCCCTGTCGTCTCGCGGTGACGTCACTGGAATGCCGAACTCGTCGGCGAGTTCAATAATGCGTGCAGAGTTCTGGATGACCCGTGCGGCGACTGCCGCCGTTCCCACCTCGGCGAGTTGCTCCAGAGCAGCAGCAAGGCGGGCCTGCGCGATAGGGCTCGGGTTGCTCACCTGGAATGCTCGAGCACCCCGCGCTGGCGCCGGTACCGAACCGGTCGGCATCGGCCCCTCATCGGTCGCGTTGAATCCCGAGAGCACAGGGGTGACGCGGTCTACGCCACGGTCACTCATTGCGAGGAAACCGGTACTCCAGCCTGCTCTGGCCCACTTCTGGCCACCGGATACGACGACGTCCGCAAGCGTGTAGTCGACGTCCGTAACGGTGAAACCCTGAATCGCGTCAACAATGAGGAGCCGATCGCCGATCACCTGTCGAATACCCTCAAGGTCGGCGAGATACCCGGTGCGATAGTCGACGAGGCTGACCGCTACTGCGGTGATGTCCGGGGAGAGCTGCTCCTTGATCGTTCCGGGCGTCACGCGGCCGTAGTCCGTCTGAAGCCAGTGCGGAACGAGCCTGCCCAGTGAATCGGAGGAACGCACGGCGGCGAACGGGGCGCTGGGAAACTCCTCCGGCGACATGAGAACTCCGCCCGTGATTCCGAACATGACCTGCACAAGGCCCATGCTCGTGTTCGGTTGGAACACGATGTGGTCATCGGCAAATCCGGTAGCGGTGGCAACTGCCTGCCGCACGCGAAGGTCCTGGTTCTTGAGGCTGTCAAGACTGGCGAATCGCGCGTTGCGGAGCAGCTCCACCTGGGCCCGCTCCTCGTCGACGACGGTTCTTGCGAGAGGGCCAACCCGCCCAAAGTCGAGGTAGCCGGGCTCCTCGTCGAACTGGAGCGCAAACTCGTCGATAGTCAGCATTGACTCAGTGTGGCACGCCGGCGGGTTCAGCTACTGCCCGAACCGACGAATCCTCGTGGCATAATCGCGCAGCGCGCGAAGCAGATCCACCTCGCGGAGGTCCGGGCCCAACGCTTCCACAAAGTAGAACTCGCTGTGTGCGCTCTGCCACAGCATGAAGTCGCTCAGTCGCTGTTCGCCAGAGGTGCGGATGACAAGGTCGGGATCGGGCTGACCCCCCGTGTAAAGGTGCTCTCCGATGAGCTCCGGCGTGAGCACCTCGGCGAGAGCGTCGAGAGACTTACCCTCGAGAGCGTGCTGGCGAACGATACTGCGCATCGCATCCGCGATCTCGCGCCGACCGCCGTAGCCGACAGCAAGGTTGATGTGCATTCCGGCGTTGGTGCGAGTGCGAGCTTCGGCCGCCGCGAGGCTCGCCGTGAGAGCAACCGGCAGGTTCTCCGGTGCACCCACATGCTGCACCCGCCAGTTTCGGAAGTGCGAGAGATCTTCAGCCAGATCGGCGATGATCTCAAAAAGGTCGTGGAGCTCGTGCTCGTTCCTGCTCGTCAAATTATCGGCCGACAGGAGATACAGTGTGGTGACTTCGACTCCGAAATCGTCGCACCAGGTGAGGAACTCCCTAAACTTGGCCGCCCCTGCCCTGTGGCCCTGCCCCACCGTGTCGAGTGCATTCTGGCGCGCCCACCGACGATTACCGTCCAGGATCATGGCGATGTGCCGTGGCACTGGCAGCCCCGCGAGTTCTCTCCGAAGCCGCTTCTGGTACAGCCGGTAGAGAATCCCGCTGCCCCACGGCATTTCCCTCTTGCGCACATGGCAACGTTAGTCCACTTGGCCACGGCGATTCCCAGCGTGCCGTTACGGCGCACGCATAGGCTGTTCACATGGCAACGGATGCGAACCGCGCTGAGGATGCGGTGGACGCAGAAGTCGATCTACCGAATATCCCGCTGCTGGAGGATGCTCAGGCGCATCCGGACGCCAAGCCGACGTGGCGGGGCTGGATCCATGCGGGTACTTTCCCGGTTGCCATCGTCCTCGGCATTGTGCTCATCGTGTTCGCGCACGGCACGGCCGCGAAGATCAGCTCAGCCGTCTTCGTCCTGTCCTCACTGCTGTTGTTCGGTGTCTCTGCGTTGTACCACCGGTTCGACTGGAGTCCGCCGACCAAGAGGCTGTTGAAACGCTTCGATCACGCAAACATCTTCCTGCTCATCGCCGGCTCGTACACTCCGATCTCGGTGCTCGCGCTCCCGCAGAGTAAAGCGATTCTGCTCCTGAGCCTCGCCTGGGGTGGCGCATTACTCGGGATCGGATTCAGGGTCTTTTGGATCACGGCGCCGCGCTGGTTGTATGTTCCGCTTTACGTGCTCCTCGGTTGGGCCGCGACTATGTACATCGTGGACTTTTTCCACGCCAACGCCGTCATGATGATCCTCATTATTGCGGGCGGACTCTGCTATACAGTGGGCGCCGTGATCTACGGTCTCAAGCGACCCAACCCATTCCCGGGCAAATTCGGCTTCCACGAGATTTTCCACGCGCTGACACTGCTGGCATTTCTCTGCCACTGGACGGCGATTTTCCTCATCGCCACCGCGCCGCCGGTTCTCGGCTAACTGCCGAACTGATCCTCGCGCTAGCTTCCAGACTCATCATCGGTGCGGTGCTCTTCGTCGACGCGCTCTTCATCGAGGCGTTCGCGCACCTCGGACCGATAACGAACCCTCCGGATCCTGCGCACCATGTCCATGATGAGCAGGACAGTCACGACGACCACGAGGAAGGTGATCGCAAATCCAATCCACCCGGGAGTGACCGTGTCCAGGTTGAAATCTGCGGGAAGCGTGGGTGTCGGGCTGGGGTTCATTCGGTCTCCACATCTGCCGTGACTCCCGCGAACAAGTCCGTTTCGGGAAGATCGCTGGGAACGAGCGAGGTCGCGAGTTGGTAGTCCTCCCACGGCCACGCATCCTGTTGCAGGTGGTTGGGCCAAAAGAAGAAACTGCTGTCCGGCGACACCTGGCTCGCATGTGCACGCAAAGCTTCATCACGCTGCGGGAAGTAGTCCCCCACCTCAATGTGCGTTGTCGCAAGATCCGGGCGTTCACGCATCCAGGAGCGGAACCCATCAAGTTCCTCAAGAATCGGCGACTCGGGATCCGTTGACTTCAGTGCGTCGTACATCGCGTTGGCGCGCGGAGAATTGAAAATGCGGTCGTAGTACACCTTCTGGATTTGCCACGGCGGACCGGCCTCCGGATAGCGGTGAGCATCCGCCGCCGCCGCCATCGCATACATCGACAATTCGTGAGTGCGCACGTGATCCGGATGTGGATATCCGCCGGTTTCGTCATAGGTGATCATGACCTGGGGGCGCAGCTCCCGGATGATCGACACGAGCGGCGCAGCCGAATGCTCAAGAGGAATCACCGCGAAACAGTTCGGGGGCAAAGGCTCCCCCGGCTCGGGCAGGCCGGAATCCTCGAACCCCAGCCAACGATGCTGGAAGCCGATGATATCGCGCGCACGCGCCATCTCGATACGCCGCAGCCCAGCCATGTCGCGTTCCGCCATGGCCTTCTCGACTAGTTGCGCGTTCTGCACGTCACCGCGCTCACCACCGGTACAACTCACGATGAGCACATCGGCGCCCGAGTTCACATAGTGCGCGTAGGTCGCCGCGCCCTTGCTCGACTCATCGTCGGGGTGCGCGTGCACAGCGAGAAGACGACGGGACACAGTTCTCCTTCACATGACGATTAGCCTTGGGTTACCAGACTAATCGGGGAGCATGATGGCCGGAACCGCAACCGACGCGAATGCTGCTGTGCTCAACGCACGCTACGGGCGAACACCACACAAAAAGCGCCGGGATCGCATCATCCTCATCATCGGGGCCGCCCTGGTCGTCGTGGTTTTCGCCGCATGGGTCATCTGGGCCGGGCTGGACAACGGCCAGGGGAACCTCGCTGCGCAGGACTTTGCGCACAGCGTTGTCAACAACGAGACCGTGAGTATTACCTGGCAGGTCTCGGTCAGCGCTGGCACGCCAGTATCGTGTGCGCTGCAGGCGCAAAACGAAGCCCACGCGATAGTGGGCTGGAAGATCATCGACCTTCCCGCCTCGGCGACCTTCAACACGATGTACACGGAAGTGATTCGCACCTCCCAGCGTGCCGTCACCGGCTTGATCTACCGCTGTTGGCTCACGTAGGATTGAGTGAATCGCTTCGAGACCGGTCAGCTGGCCGGTCTCATTTGTTTGACAGGCGATTCCCGGCGGGGGGCCGGAAACACTGAAGGAGTGCACCATGGCTTACACCACTGCCGAAACCTGGCTCACCCAGGCGGCGTTCGACCGGCTCACAAGCGAGCTCGAACACCTGAGTGGCGAGGGACGCACCGAGATTGCACACAAAATCGAACTTGCGCGCGAGGAGGGTGACCTCAAAGAGAACGGCGGATACCACGCGGCGAAGGAAGAACAGGGCAAGATCGAAGCCCGCATCCGCCAATTGACCGCACTGTTGCGCAGCGCAAAGGTGGGCAACCCCCCCGATGATGGTGTTGTGGAACCGGGAATGCTGGTCACCGCGAAAATCGCCGGAGAGAAAAGCGAATTCCTCGTGGGTAACCGCGAGATCGCAGGAGACAGCGACCTCGACGTGTACAGCGAGCAGAGCCCTCTCGGAGTAGCCATCATCGGCCACAAGGAGGGCGACACGGTCTCCTACACTGCACCCAACGGCAAGGAAATCACGGTCGAACTCCTGTCGGTGAAGACCTACTAATCTGAGCGTCGCCCGCGCGACGTACGACGTATCTAGAAGTCAGTGCGCGGTTCGTAATCCGCTTCCCGCAGGCGGTCGAGAACACGCTGAACGTGTTCGGGCCCGCGCGTTTCCAGACTGAGCTCGAGTTCGACCTCTCCGAGTAACGCGCCGCGCCCGTTGCGCGTGTGGGACACCTCGATGACATTCGCGTTGGCATCGGAGATCAATTCAGCGATGCGCGCAAGTTGGCCGGGCCGATCCGGAAGCTTGACCCGCAGTTTCAGGTAAC
>JBDTCD010000090.1:0-8404 GCA_039923755.1 Terrimesophilobacter sp.
GGTTCCTGCCTGGATTCGACTTCTGGCAGATCAACTTCGTCATCATGCTCACCTACATCGCCGCGCAGGGGCTCATCGCTCTCGGAGTTGTGTATTGGGCATGGGAGAGAGCAGGATCTGCAGCGCACGCCAATTCGGTGGTCGGGCCGGAAGAGGTATGAAGCGGCGTACCGGACCACTCGCACGGGTCAACCTGTTCCGGTTGACTGTTTTCGGCGTGATCGTCGTGACCGCAATCCTCGCCTTCACGCTGCAGGCGGGCGTATTCCGATTCATGTTCCGCACCGCGCTCGTTGTCGGCGCCATCCTGCTCTTTGGAAGCTACGTGGTGCAGTGGTGGCTGAAAAAACGCCGCCGTTAGGCCTTGGCAGCAGCACCCTTTGAGCGGAACGGCAGCGTGAGCAACGTCGTTGCGATCACCACCATGAGGAGGATCGCACCAAACAGGATGAACGTGGTGATGGCGAGGCCGGGCAGAACAAAAACGACAATGCCGGCGACGATGGAGATCACGCCACTGACGATCGCGAGCCATCGTGGACCGCGCGTCGCGCCAGTTGCCCCCGCAGTGATGTCAACGATTCCGTCGAAAATCCAGCCGAATCCGATGACGAAGGCAAGAACGACTAGCGACTGGAAGGGGTTCGAAAGGCAGAGGATTCCCGCGACGACGACAAGCGCACCGAGAATTCCGAGCAACCAGCGCACCCCGGTGCCCAAGAAATCCGCTGTTATTGCTGCGCTGATACGGAAAATACCGGCAACAACGAGGTAACTACCGAACAGTATCGCCACAGTGAGCATGGTCGCTCCCGGCCACACGAGTGCGACGATTCCGAGAATGATGCCGATGATGGAGGTCGTGATGAGCGTACCCTTCATCGCTTGTGCAATACGAGCAGCCGCAGTGTCGTCGACTGTTGCGGTGTGGTTGACGGTCATGACGTGCTCCAGTTGCCTGTGGTGCTGCGTGAACTACATAGGGTATCTAAGCATCGCGGCGACGGGCGTTTCGTCGGGCAGGTCAGCGGCTCGTACCGCCTTCACAATTCCGCCGGACTGCAGCACTCGGGCTGCAATTTCGTCCACGATGCCGTAATTTTCGGCGTCCGGCACCGTGACCTCATTCACCACGCCGGTATCATCGATCGATCCTTCGAGGGTTGAGTCCATGTCGAACATAAGAGACTCCACGCCCGCGGCGGTGGCCGCCCGCGCGACTTCACTCAACTGGCTAGTGGCGAGACCGTTTGCTCGACGTGCGCCGAAGTCCTCACGCCACTGAACCAGTTTGGCCTCATAGTAGTCGTCGAGGATTTCCCGCGCTCGCGTGTTCAACTCTTCCACGCTGAAAGCCTCAGGGTTCGCATCGATACCACGCTCGAGAAGACCCCGATAACTGTTGATGGCACGATAGGCCGGCTCAAGGTCCTTACTCGCGGCGAGAATCAGGGGCAACGTGGATGCGCTGATGTGCGCGAGGACGGCATCCTGAACCAAGCGGCAGTAGCGCTCGCGTTCGATTCGTTCCCCCGTCGTACCATCGGCACGGTGACGGTCAAACCGCCCCTGATACTTCGTATCCTCCAGCACTGTGCCCAGGTCATCCGGGAGGTCGAGCTCCAGTTCGATGGGAGGCGCGTCGGCCTGCAGCTCGAGCAGGCGATTGCGCCCATCGGCAACAGAGAGCACATAGCCACGGTTCGTGAACGTCACAGAACGAAGCAGGGGGCCGATGTCGAACCGGTCGCCGACAGCCACAAGTTCCTTGAGCGAGTTCGCGATGCGGTACGTGTGCAAAACGCCGGGTGCAACGAACACGGCCAGGGAATGCGCCTGGTGGTGCCAGAACTCGTGATCGCTCTGAAGCTCTGCAAGAGTCTGCGCAATCTCATCGACCTGCTTCTTATGGATCCCGAGTTCGCGCAATTGCTTCTCAGCATCGGATGCCGCGTTCTTCAGGGCAAGCTGCACTTCGTCGACCCCGCGCGAGATGGGTGTCGATGGCAGGTAAATACTGACGCTTGCGGCGTCGCGGTGTTTTGTCAGGTCGGAAAGGTCACTGTCTGTCGGCAAAATGAGGCGCATGGCAATGATTATAAGGGAACTACCGTAGAAGCCTCTGGGTGTTTCGAGGTGCGGGAATACCGGCAGGCATACACGCGTTGAGGTGATTATTCATGCAAACGAATAGAGTTTAGGTAGGATATGGCCATGCAATTCGGAATATTCAGCGTCGGCGACGTCACCAGGGACCCGGTGAGCGGCACGACGCCGACGGACGCGTCGCGACTTCAGGATGTCCTGACCATCGCCCAGCATGCAGAGGAGGTGGGTCTCGATGTCTTTGCCATGGGCGAGCACCACAACCCGCCGTTCATGCCATCGAGCCCCGTTGCGATAAATAGCTACCTCGCCGCGAAGACGAACCGCATCATCCTTTCCACCGCGACAACGTTGATCACCACGAACGACCCGGTACGCATCGCCGAGGAGTATTCGATGCTGCAGCATCTTTCGGGCGGACGCATGGACCTCATGCTCGGCCGCGGAAACACCGGGCCGGTGTACCCGTGGTTTGGCGAAGACATCCGCCAGGGCATACCGCTTGCACTGGAGAAATACGGACTGCTGCGAAGGCTCTGGCGCGAAGATTTCGTGGACTGGAGCGGCAAGTTCCGAACCCCTCTGCAGGGCTTTCAATCGACGCCGCGGCCGCTGGATGGCGTTCCTCCGTTCGTGTGGCACGGCAGCATCCGCAGTCCGGAGATCGCCGAGCAGGCCGCGTTCTACGGAGACGGATTCTTCTCCAACCACATCTTCTGGCCCGCGGAGCACACCGCCAAAATGGTGCAGTTCTATCGCCAACGATTTGAGAGCCACGGTCACGGAACTGCTGCGCAAGCTATCGTCGGGCTCGGCGGTCAGGTCTTCATGCGCAAGAACTCGCAGGACGCTGTCGAGGAGTTTCGCCCGTACTTCAACGAAGCGCCGGTCTACGGCAACGGTCCGAGCCTTGAGGAGTTCACCGAACAGACCCCGCTTACGGTGGGCAGTCCGCAGCAAGTCATCGACCGCACCCTCGGATTCCGCGACTATGTCGGCGACTACCAGCGGCAGCTGTGGCTTCTGGACCATGCCGGCCTCCCACTTAACACAGTGCTCGAGCAGCTCGACCTGCTGGGTGGCGAGGTTGTTCCGGTCCTTCGCAAGGAGTTCGCGAAGAATCGGCCGGCCGAGGTACCGGATGCACCCACTCACGCCTCGCTGCGCGCCGCCGCCGAAGCAGATGAGCCCGATCCCGCGATGACATCCCCGGTCGGAGCAGGAGAGAATAGACAGTGATGACTAAGGACGACAACGCGACGGTGAAGCGGATCGCGATCATTTCGGCGGGCCTCAGCAAACCCTCGTCGACCCGGCTGCTCGCCGACAAGATTGCGGATGCCGTGACAACCCGCCTAGCCGAGCAAGGGTTCGAGGTTACTGCAGATACCTTCGAGCTTCGCGACACGGCTGTCGACACGACGAATAACATCCTCACTGGATTCCCGAGCCCGAAACTCTCAGTGGTGCTTGAGAGGGTCTCCACGGCAGACGGACTCATCGCGGTGACTCCCGTCTTCACGTCGAGTTACAACGGCTTGTTTAAGTCGTTCTTCGACGTACTGGATGACCAAGCGCTCGTGGATATGCCGGTGCTCATCGGCGCGACAGCGGGTACACCGCGGCATTCATTGGTGCTCGACTACGCGATGCGGCCCCTGTTTACCTACCTGCACGCCATTGTCGTGCCGACGGGAGTCTTCGCGGCCTCGAGCGACTGGGGTGCGGGCGAGCAGGATACGTCACCGCTCAGCTACCGTATCGACCGGGCCGCGGGGGAGTTCGCGGCGCTCGTCGGCACGACACAGCGTACGCAAGAACTCCGTGATCCCTTCGCTTTCGGCTCCGGGTTCAGCCCGACCGGATCGTACGTGATCGACTGATCGCTACCCCGTTTACAGCGCCTTGACCGCCGCGAGCACCTTGCCGAGCGAGTCCTTTGCGTCGCCGAACAGCAGCTCCGTCTTGGGGTCGTAGAGCAACTCGTTCTCGATTCCCGCGAATCCGGGCCGCATGGAGCGCTTCAGGAACACGATCTGGTTCGCGTCCCCGACCTCGAGGATCGGCATGCCGTAGATGGGGGAGCCTGGCGTGGTCTTCGCCGCCGGATTGACCACATCGTTAGCGCCCACAACGAGCACGACATCCGTGGACTTGAACTCCGGGTTGATCTCGTCGAGTTCCTTGAGCGACTCATACGGCACGTTAGCTTCTGCGAGCAGCACGTTCATGTGTCCTGGCATACGGCCGGCGACCGGATGGATGCCGAACACGACATGGACTCCGCGATCCTCCAGCGCTGTGGCCAGTTCCGCGATCGTGTGTTGGCCCTGGGCAACGGCGAGACCATAGCCGGGGACGATGACGACGTTTTGCGCATAGCCCAACTGCACCGCAACATCCTCAGGAGTGCTGGAGCGCACAGGGCGATCGCTCACGGTCGTCGACCCTGCGGTTGACCCGCCCTTGAATGCGCCGAACATGATGCCGGTCACACCGCGTCCCATCGCCTTCGCCATCGCCATGGTCAGGATGGTTCCGCTAGCTCCGACGAGAGTACCCGCGACGAGAAGCAGCACGTTATCGAGCACAATGCCGCTCGCCGCGACCGCGATGCCGGTGAACGCGTTCAGCAGCGAGATGACGATCGGTACATCTGCGCCACCCACCGGCAGCACGAGAAGCACACCGACTGCGAGTCCGAGAACGAGCAGAGCAACCGCCCAGCCCCAAGCGCCCGTCATCACGACGAACACGCTGACGACGATGGCGGCCAGGACAGACAGCGACATGACCCAGCGAAGACCAGGGAACAGCACGGGCCTGGTGGTCATGATTTCCTGCAACTTCAGCACCGTGATCGCAGAGCCCGAGAACGAGATCGCACCGATCAGCATGGTGAAGACGACCGCGATCCGAAACACCGTGTCCTCGTGCTGGCCGAGCTCCAGGACGGCCACAAGGGCTGCCGCGCCACCCCCGACGCCGTTGAATCCGCCGACGAGTTGCGGCATTTGGGTCATCTTCACCCTGCGTGCAATGGGCACGGCGATGGCTGTCCCCACGGCGATCGCGGCGATGATGAGCAGGAAGTTCTCGACGTGCATCGACAGGAACACCGTGATGATCGCTATTAACGCACCGGCAGCGCCGATCAGGTTGCCACGACGTGCGTGCCTGGGGGATGAAAGCCCCTTCAGCGCGAGGATGAAGCAGACTGCTGAAACCAGGTAAAGGACTGCAGTCCACTCAGGAGCGAGGAGACTCATGTGGCGCTCCTCTCGGTGCTCGCATTGGCCGTGCCTGCACTCACCGTTGCGTCGCTCTTCGCCGGCTTCTTGCCTCGGAACATTTCCAGCATCCGGTCGGTCACCACAAACCCGCCAACCACGTTGGCAGTCGCCAGTACGACAGCGATGATGGCGACAGTGAGAAGCAATGGGTCGGTTGTTTGGCTGGCAACGATAATCGCCCCCACAAGGATGATTCCGTGAATGGCGTTTGCGCCCGACATCAGCGGGGTGTGCAGCTTGCTCGTGACTTTCGAGACGACCTCGAAGCCGACGAACACCGCGAGCACGGTGTAAGTCAGAAGGATGACAGCTTCCTCAGCGTTCATTTACTTGGCTGCCTTCTTGGTAGTAGGGGTTTTGGCTGCAGGAGCTGTTTTCTTTGCAGGTGCTTTCTTGGCCGCTGGGGCTTTTGACACCGGAGTTTTTGCAGCAGGGGATTTCTTTGCTGCCGCTGGCTTCTTTGCTGCGGCCGGCGTCTTTTCTGCGAGCGCCTGGGCTGTGGGTTCGTGCACGACCGTGCCGTCGCGTGTCAGGCATGCTCCGGCGACAACCTCGTCGGTGTAGTCAGGCGCGACTTTTCCGTCTGCCGTCATGAGAGCAAGTAGGTTTGCGACGTTCTTGGCGTAGAGACGCGATGCGTCCGAAGGAATGGCCGACGGTGCATCCTGCAGACCGACGAGAGTCACGGTTCCACCATCGACGAGAACGGGAGTGTCTTTGCCCGCGACGACACCTTCCACATTGCCACCCGACTCTGCGGCCAGGTCGATAACGACGGAACCTGCTCGCATGCCCTTCACCATGTCGGTGGTGACGAGGAGCGGCGCTGCACGGCCGGGGATCGCCGCGGTCGTGATGAGGACATCCGATGCGGCGATGTACGGGGCCAGCAGGTCACGTTGGCGCTGTGCGCGGTCCTGCGCAAGTTCCTTCGCGTACCCGCCGGTTGCTTCCGCGGCGGTGTCAAGGTCGAGGTTGATGAAGGTGCCACCCATCGAACGCACCTCGTCGGCTGAGGCGGCGCGGATGTCGTTGGCGGAGACGCGAGCTCCGAGCCGCTTCGCGGTCCCGATCGCCTGCAACCCGGCCACTCCGGCACCGAGTACGAGAACTTTCGCGGGAGGAATCGTTCCCGCAGCAGTCATGTAGAGGGGGAAGAACCGTGGGTAGCGCATCACCGCTTCAATGACTGCGCGGTACCCGGCGACAAGCGCCTGCGAACTGAGCGCATCCATGGACTGCGCTCGAGAGATGCGCGGGATCAGTTCGAGGGCAAACGCCGTAACCTTCCCGGCCGCAAGAGCGGAAACAGTGGGAAGTTCAGTGGACGGCGATGCCAGGCCGATCGTGATGGCGCCCATTTTGAGCGCCTTCGCCGTCGCGGGGCTGAGCGGGCGGACGTGGACGAGCACGTCGAGGCTGCCGAGCGAGAGTTTGGCCGCGATGGTTGCACCAGCCTCCTTATAGGAAGCATCCGAATACCCGGACTCGATGCCTGCGCCCTTCTCCACGATGACGTCAAGACCGAGGGCTGTGAGCTGCTGGACCGTCTCCGGTGTTGCCGCGACCCTCCGTTCTCCTGAGCGTAGTTCTCGCGTGACACCAACTTGCACGGGTGGCTCCTTTCGGGATGGTTCTAGCGTAACCACAGATCAGGGGAATGCTCGACACGGTATGACCGTTAAATGATGGTGACGATGGGAGCACGATGACTGACTACGGACACGAGCTGAAATTCGGATCCTTCATCACCCCCACGTCGCGGAACCCGCACGGGGTGATTGAACTTGCTCAGGTCAGTGACCGGCTTGGATTCGATCTCATCACGTTCCAGGATCACCCCTACCAGCCCGCTCTGCTCGATGCGTGGAGTCTTCTCGCGTTTGTGGCGGCCAAGACCGAACACGCTCACCTCAGCGCAAACGTCACGAACCTTCCGTTGCGGCAACCCGTCATCATCGCGCGGAGTTCGGTGACCATTGACCAGCTAAGCGGCGGCCGATTCGAATTGGGGCTCGGCGCTGGTGGATTCTGGGATGCAATCGAAGCGGCCGGCGGACGCCGGCTGAGCCCAGGTCAGGCGGTCACCGCTCTGGACGAGGCCATTCGGGTCATCCGCGCGATCTGGGCGGTCGACGAGACAGGCGGAGCCACAGTCGACGGTGAGTTCTATTCCGTGCGAGGAGCCAAGCGCGGCCCCGCATCGCCGCATCCGATCGGCATTTCCCTGGGAGCATATAAACCGCGGATGCTCAACCTCGTGGGTCGTGCGGCTGACGGGTGGATTCCGTCCTTCGGTTACCTCGACAGCATCCATGCGCTCACCGGCATGAACCGGCTCATCGATGACGGCGCCGAGTCTGCGGAACGTTCACCGTCGGACATCCGGCGATGGCTGAACATTGCGGCGGCAGACGCAACCCCTGAGCGGCTCACCGAGCTTGCCGTCGACTACGGGATGAGCGGCTTCATCCTTGCCGCAGACGACGCCGATACGCTCGAGCGATTCGCGCACGAGGTCATCCCGGCCGTGCGGGAACAGGTGTCGCAGGCGCGCCGCCACTAGGTTCGAAGGTTCTGGACTGGTAGACTCTTTGAGGTTGATCTGGGCCACGCCTTTGGGTACGGCCAGCAACTACGGAGCAGGCTGGCAAGATGCTGGTCACCGGTGGTGGTATCCCGACTCGTACGGTGTATTTCTACTGTTGGCCAGAACCGGCGCCCGAGCGCAATCGCTGCGCGCCCCTGACTGTCTTCTCCTGCTCTGATGTACGCGTGCCGACCCACACGGGGTCGCCACACCAGCAAAGGAGAAAACCCCCACATGGAGGGTCCAGAAATCAAATTCGCCGAAGCCGTTTTAGATAACGGAAAATTCGGCAAGCGCACGATCCGTTTCGAGACCGGGCGCCTTGCGCAGCAGGCACAGGGTGCCGTCGCTGCGTACCTCGATGAAGACACCATGCTGCTCAGCGCCACCAGCGCCGGAAAGTACCCGAAAGACA
>JBDTCD010000091.1:0-5858 GCA_039923755.1 Terrimesophilobacter sp.
TGACGTGTGCGGTAATGTGCGATCGAGGCCTGGATGAGGGATCCAACGCCGACCGGAGTGACAACCACGGCGGGTGGATTCGCGGTTCCGAGTTGTGCGTCGATTTCGGCGTAAAGCGTCGAGTAGCCTTCCACGATCAACTCTGGAACCTCATGGTAACCGGGCCACGCGGTGTCCTGGATCATCATGGAGCCGGGTTCGGCCGCGGCGTGAATAGCCCTCTGCACGGTCTGATCGTACGTAGCGTCCACCCGGGTGACGGTGGCGTACTCTGATTCGATTCCCGCCACGGCGGCGGCACTGACCCCGCGAGGAACGAAGATAGCGGCTTCCAGGCCGAGCAGATTGGCCATATGTGCCACAGCCCGGCCATGATTCCCGTCCGTGGCAGCAACGAGTCGAACGGATGGACCTTCCGCGAGCCGCTGCTTCAATTCGGCTAGTGTTCGCGGCCGCGTTCCACTCAGATTAGTGGACAGGGTCTGGAACACAGCCCAGGATGCTCCCAGAATCTTGAATGAGGGCAGCCCGAACCGTGCCGACTCGTCTTTGATGTACACGCGCTTCACCTGAAGCTCGTCGGCCAGGGCCTGGGAACTTGTCAGCGGGGTCGGCGCATATCTGGGGAAGGTGTGATGGAACGCGCTCACCCCTTCGACTTCCTCGTCAGTATTGAACTCACGGGCTGCAGGGTTGGAATACCACGGCATAAAGGCTCGCTTCGATTAGAATGTTGTTAATACCAAGCCAATAAACAGTTGATATATTAGATGTGTTCACATCGTATGATGAACCGCAAGTCAGGTCAAGATTGAGGGGTGAAGGCCCGATGCCACATATCGAGGCACTGATGAATTCGGTGGTCGACGCGGTGGCAGAAGAAGACTCCGGACGCTCGTTAGCTGATCGTGCGTACCAGCGATTGCGCGATCAACTGATCATGCTCGAGATCCGCCCGGGCGAACCGATCAACGACGGTAAGGTGGCCGCGACGATGGGTCTGGGGCGTACCCCTGTGCGTGAGGCATTGAAGCGCCTGGAGAGTGACCATCTCGTTGTTTCGTACTCGCGCCGCGGCACTTTCGCGACCGTTGTCGACATCACAGAACTTGCGGAAGTGTCAGAGATCCGGGAACTGTTGGAGCCCCTTGCCGCACGTCGGGCGGCCAGAATGGCAAGCACTGCGATGAGAGAGGAACTCGGCGATCTGGCCAAGGCGATCGGTTCGTTGAGGTCTGCACCGGCCGTACAGCACGAGTTGATGCGTTATGACGTCGCGGTTCATCGAAAGATATACGCCGCATCGGCCAACCGGCACCTGGAAGATGTCCTTATCCGCTATGACAATCTCGCGACCAGAATTTGGTGCATGGTGTTGGACAAAATGCCCTCGGTCAGCGAGCATATTGCGGAACACGCCCGCTTGCTCGAGGCGATTGTCGAAGGCGACGGCGACCGTGCGGCCGAGCTGGCGCTTGAGCACGTTGTGCACTTTGGGGCAGCTGTACGCGGAGTGCTGTAGCTGGTGATTCGGAATCTGCGCTTTCAACAACGACCCTGGCTCGGTATGCGACGGGCCACGCAAGAACATTCTCGCCCGCTCACAAGCAAGCTTGCGATCGATAGTGGCGGCACTCATCGGCATCAGCAGAGCTGGCTGGGCAGCACACCGAGATCCAGTTCACCATCCGGGCGCAACAGTGGCACGAGAGTTGGCAGCATCGGGGCCAAAAGCTTCCCGGCCGGTGCCTGCAACACCGGCCAAGACGTGATCAGGGCTGTCAACAGATCTTGTTCATACGTGGCCGGGCCGTCCGAGGCTTGACAACCTTCAACCCCAACGCCTCGCGCAGGGCTGCCCGCGCCCAGTTCCGATGCCACCCCGCCAACTCGACCAGGGTGTCTGAAATCCGTGACGTCGTTGCCCGGTTCGCGCTGCAATAGACCAACGCTCTCTTCTTCGTCACAGCCTGCCGCTGTCCCATTGTCAACTCCAGAGAAACAGGCGTGACCAGACCCTGCCACCGCCAGCCGGCCCCACGCCGCTGGGCGGAAGTTTTCCCATGAGGCAACGTATCCGACCAGGGAGGTTTCTTATGAGTCAGCGAAGTCTCTTGCCATCCGTTTATGGTTCCCATACACTGAGCACGTCTTGATATATCAAACGTGTATCATTTCAACATGAACGCCCAAAATGTTTTCAATCGCACAGTCGCGGTCCCCAATACGTGAAGGAGCCTTCAATGGCTGATCTGCCCGAAAAAGCGTCCGTCGTCGTTATAGGCGCCGGTATCGTAGGCAATTCCCTCATTTACCACCTGGCTGAGTTGGGCTGGACGGACATCGTCCAGCTGGATAAAGGTCCGCTCCCGAACCCGGGTGGGTCTACCGGCCATGCGTCCAACTTCATCTTCCCCGTCGACCACAGCCGCGAGATCACCGAGATCGTCTTGGATTCGATGCGTCAATACAAAGAAATGGGAGTCTTCATCGAGTCCGGCGGTATCGAGGTCGCGCGCACCGAAGAAAGGATGGAGGAGTTGCGACGGCGCATGTCCTCCTCCCGTGTGATGGGCATCGATTCGCGAATGGTCACCCCGGCAGAGGTCTCCGAGCTCGTCCCCTTCCTCGACTCTTCCGTCATCGTAGGCGGCTTCTACACCCCGTCGGTGGGCGTAGTCGACTCCCTACGCGCCGGCACGATCATGCGTGAGCGCGCCATGCAAAAGAGCGCCGTGACGGTCGTACCAAACGTCGAGGTGACGGGGATGATTGTCGAGGATTCCCAGATTCGTGGGGTGCGAACCACCGCGGGCGACATCGCCGCAGACACAGTGGTCATCGCCACGGGCGTGTGGAGCCCGAAGCTCGCCGAGATGGCCGGTGCGCACATCCCCCTGACGCCAGCTATCCACCAGATGATCTCCGTCGGCCCCTGTGAAGTACTTGCAGCAATACCGGGCGAGATCAGCTTCCCTATAATCCGCGACATGGACACCTTCTGCTACGAACGCCAGCACGGTGCGGACATGGAGGTTGGATCATATGCTCACCGCGCGATTCTGCATGACGTGGACGAAATCCCGTCCATCGAGCAGGCGCGACTCTCGCCGACCGAGATGCCGTTCACGTCCGACGACTTTGACCCGCAGTTGGAGCAAGCCCTGGAATTGATGCCCGAACTACTCGGCGACGAACGCGCGGAGATCCGCTACGCCATTAACGGCGTCCTATCGTTGACCCCAGATGGCTTCCCTGTCGTCGGGGAAACTCCGGAGGTCAAGGGCCTTTGGTCCGCGGCAGCAATCTGGATCAAGGAAGGCCCTGGGATGGGTCGGGCAATTGCGGAGTGGATGACCCACGGCACGTCTGAGATCGACCTGCACCACTTCGACATCGCCCGGTTCTATCCGCATGAGCGTACCCGCGGCCATGTTAAGGACCGGTGCTCGGAAGGCTATAACAAGACCTACGGCATCGTCCACCCGGGCGAGCAGTGGTCCTCTTCTCGGCAGGCACGAGTTTCTCCACTGTACGCATCGCAACGGGACTTGGGCGCTGTGTTCTACCAAGCTGCTGGGTGGGAACGCCCGCACTGGTACGAGTCCAATGCCCCTCTCGTGGAGAAGTTTGGTGACGCCGTCATGCCGCGTGAGCACGAATGGGACAGCCGCTGGTGGTCCCCGATCATCAATGCCGAACACCTGCAGATGCGCGAGGCCGGTGCCATCGTGGACCTGACCGCCTTCGCCATGTTCGACATCCTCGGCCGGAATGCGCTGGAGGCGGTCGAGCGAATCATCGTCGCCAAGGCTGACGTGCCGGTGGGCAAAGTCGTCTACACCCCCGTCCTGGACGAACGTGGCTGCTTCCGCTCAGACCTGACCGTGATGCGTTTGGCTCGCGACCATTTTCGCGTCGTAACCGGCGGCGCACACGGGATGCTCGACCTGAAGTGGTTCTCCGACCGGATGCCCTCTGGAGCAGTTTGCGTCGACGTCACCTCCGCGGTCAGCACCATCGGGCTGTGGGGCCCACAAGCCCAGGCCGTTCTCGGTTCGCTGACCTCGGCCGACCTCTCTCCAAGCGTCTTCAAATTCTCCACCTGTAAATCGATCGAGATCGGCAATCTGCCGGTACTCGCTTCCCGGATCTCCTACGTCGGAGAGTACGGCTGGGAGTTGCACATTCCCATTGAACTCAGCGGCGGGTTGTGGGACAGACTCATCGAGGCAGGTAAGCCCCTCGGGGTGATCGCCGCGGGCATCGGCATCTATACCGCCAGTGGGCGGATCGAGAAGGGTTACCGAGCGTTCGGAACCGAACTCGACCCCAACCGCACTCTCGCCGAGGCGGGAATGTCCCGCAAGACGATAAAGGACGCCGACTTCATCGGCAAGCAGGCCATCCAGGAAGCGACTGGCACCTCCCCAAAGGCGGTGCTGTGCAGTCTGACGGTGGACGACCACACCTCGGCCAGTGGTGTGAAGCGCTACATGCTCGGCGGGGAACCCATCCTCACCCGAGACGGCAAAGTGCTCACCGACGGCCACGGCAACCACCCCTACGTCACGACGGCGGCCTCGGCACCGAGTATCGGAAAGCACGTGCTCATGGCCTACCTACCGCCGGAGCAGGCTCAGGTCGGCACCGAACTCGCGGTCTCCTATATGGAGGAGCTTTACCCCGTTACGGTCGCGGCGACTGATGCGACCCCACTTTTTGATCCTGAGAACAACCGCATGAACGGTATTTATTCATGACGAATGTTCTTGTCTGCATAAAACGCTCTGCGGATACCACGGGTGAGGTTGTGCTGAACGCGGAAGGCACCGCGTTAGACGGGCGGCACTCAGGTTATGCGATTAGCGAACACGAATTGGTTGCCCTGGAAGTCGCGGCAACGATCGCCGAAGCCGACAAAGGCTCGGTCACGGTCCTCACCCTCGGTGAGAAAGACGCTCTAGAACAGCTTCGAGAGGCACTGTCCGTCGGTGCCAACGATGCCGTGCACATTGTCGCCGATGCTACTCAGTACGGGCCAGCTGACGTCGCCTCAGCGATCGCCGACGTCGTGCGCGCCAGAGAGGCGAGCGGCATCGCGTACGATCTCATCCTTCTGGGCAACGACGCCGCCGACACCGGCAATTTCCAGGTCGGCATCCGCCTCGCCTACGCCCTCGATCGACCCGTGGTTGCGGGGGCGCAACAGATCGAGGTCGAAGACGGCGTCGCAAGCATCCATGTGGAGTCGGCGGCGGGCACGGAGACCTACGAGGTTTCTCTACCCGCGGTGGCGACCGTGCTCACGGGCGGCGTCTCGCCTCGATACCCAAGTCTAAGAGGGCGCATGCGCGGGAAGAAGGCCCCGGTCGAGTCAGTGACCCCGGTGGCTGAACCACGAGGCACCGGGGCGCTGGGGTTGCGGGTGCCCCCGGCGACGGCCAGTCAGGTCACCGTGCTCGGCAAAGGGGCCGATGGGGCACGGGCGATCGTTGAAGTTCTACGCAAGCTTGGAGTTGTCTCATGAGTGGTCCGGTATTAGTGCTGGTTGAGCGGGAGGATGGCCGCATCTCACTGGTCTCCCGGGAGGCCCTGACGGTCGCTGCGAGGCTGGGTAGTGAGATCCACGCGCTCGTTCTCGGCGGAGTCGATGACGCGGTACTAGCGGACGCCCGTGACTACGGTGTGGCCGTCGTGCACGAGGCCACCGACGAGGAGCTCGGCCGGTATTCAGCCGCAGCTTGGGCCAGTGCGCTCGTGGCGTGCGTGAAGACGACGAACGCCACGGCTGTGGTTGCCGGGGGAACCCCACGGAGCACGGAGGTGCTCGCCCACCTTGCCGCGCGTTGTGCCGT
>JBDTCD010000092.1:0-4318 GCA_039923755.1 Terrimesophilobacter sp.
CGAGAGGCTCTTGGGCTGGCTGTACGTCGGCAGCATCGACGAGTCGTTCCGTGCGCGTCTGCAGAAGTCCAGCCGCCCGGCGCTCAACCCGCAACAGTTTCTGGGAAAGATGCCGGGTTGAATTGAGGCCACGGCGGAGCACTCGATGCCACGAGCGCCACGGAGCTGTTTAGCCCAGAACCGCGATCGCCGAGTCGACGATCTGTTGTGGGCTCTGATCGATCGCGATCACGAAGCCCGGTTCGTCGGCCTGGAGTGGTTCGAGATCCTCCAGCTGCAAGTCGAGCAGTGAGGTGGGCATGAAGTGACCTCGGCGTTGCCCCATCCGTGACTCAAGGAGTTCACGTGAGCCGTGCAGGTGAATGAAGATGGTGCGTTGCTCCTCCGCGAGGATGACATCGCGGTACGAACGTTTAAGCGCGGAGCACGCCATGACCATTCCTGTGTGCTCAGCCGCCGTGAGCGCGACGCCGACTTTGACTAGCCAGGGCCAGCGATCTGCGTCGCACAGTGGATGCCCGGCAGCCATTTTGTCGACGTTGGCTTGTGGGTGCAGGTCGTCGGCATCCGCATACGGCACGCCCAGTCGTTGTGCGAGGAGCTCACCAATGGTGCTTTTACCGGAGCCGGAGACTCCCATGATCACGATGAGCGGACGCATGATTCCAGGTTCCTCCGAGAGGGGCAATGGACAGGGCCGAGTGGATGGTCGCGCGGCGTGCCCCGGCGCATGCGCGGCTCTACGCAGTTTGTGTACTCAGCGAGGAGACTTTGGCCGTGCATCATGGCATCAAAGTTCGTCGCGCAGTTGTTAAACGACGTACGTCATCAAGTTCGGATGTAACCGCGTTGCGAAATTCTTCGGATTCGGCAAGTGCACGAGGGAATATCTCCCGGATGCCAAAGAACCGGTCCACTACCGCCTCCGGCTCGACCTCAACGGCATCGGCTGAGCCCGCCGCTGCCACAAGTCGATCTGCCAGCGGATCGTTGAGTACCGGACCGTTGGTCTTCAGTGTCGACGCGACGAACGCGATCCACGCGGCGACGGCGAAGGCGAGGCCCAACGGCAGTGCACCCATTGCCAAGCGATCGAGCACGGTACCGAAAATGCGTTCAGGCAACTTTTGCGAGCCATCCATGGCGACCTGCAATGTTGTGTGCGCGAGCGCTGGGTTAGCGAAGCGACGCAATACAGTATCGCGATATTCCGCGAGGTCGAATCCGGGCGAACTCCTGAGAGTCGGAATAACATCATCGTCGAGCATCAGACGGGCGCGCTCACACAAAGTATCATCTGCGACCGCTTCCGCGATTGTCTCGTAGCCGCTGAGGCAGCCAAGGTATGCCAGCAACGAATGCGTCGCATTGAGAATCCGCAACTGAGCGCGCTCGAAAGGCAAGACATCCGCAGTCATGAGGGCTCCTGCGTGCTCCCACGCTGGTCTGGAATCAGCGAAGTTGTCTTCAATCACCCATTGTGAGAACGGTTCGGCCACCACCAGGGCCTCATCGACGAGGCCCAACAGATCAAGTGCTTCCGTTCGATCGGCGGGAGCCACCGCGGGAGTAATGCGATCAACCATGGACGACGGATACGTCACGTGTTCGTTCAGCCAGCGTACGAAACCGCCTTCTTCGCTTCCCCCGAGGGCCCCAGCGAACGACAAGATCACTTTCTTCACCATCGCGCCGTTGTGCATAACGTTGTCGCAAGATAAAACCGTGAGGGGCCGCCCTGACAGGCGATAACGCGCCGCAAGCCCTCGGATGAGCAACCCAATCGCGGTGGATGACGCCTGAATCGGTTTCTCGCCCAACAATTCGGATCTCACTACAGCGATATCGTCCAACACGCCAGGTAATGCCAGGTCGACAGCTCCGTCGACCGCACGGAGATACCCCTTCTCGGTTACCGTCAGGGTAGCGATATGGGTGTGCTCATCCGCGAGAACTCTGACGACGCGCAGCGAGTCCTGCGCTGGACACGCGACCTCGCGCACAGACCCGATGACTCTCAGCGATGTGTTCGATGCATCTTTCTGAAGCACCGTATACAGGCAGTCTTGCGGCCGCAACTGCCGCACCACTGTGCCGCTGCGTCCCGTCACACCGAGAATGCCCCACCTGGTGTCACCGGTTGCGGCCGCGGCATCCTCGGTGAAGACCGCCTGGTGGCTGCGATGAAAAGCACCGATGCCGAAGTGCACGATGCCTAGCGAGAGAGCGGCTGGGTCAACACGAGGGCCGCTCACCCTCGCGTCGATTGACTCCGTTGAACGTGCCGACAGCGAAACCAGAGAAAGCCGTTCCGATGACATGTGACCTCCAAATCGATCAGGTAGTACCGAAACTCAAGCCTGACCACGCCATCCTTACCTCCACGCTTCTCTGTGCTCGTTGAGGTGCGTCACACCGGCAATCCGCCGCGCGATGAATACGATCGCGTGCATGCCTAGCCCGCTTCGTGCAATCCCTCAAGGCTGCCCAGACGCGGAGGAACAATCACATCGCGAGGCCCGGCTAAATCTTCCACCTCGCGAACAAGCATGAGACTACTGTGCAAATGTGTCTTCATCGCATTGCCCGCTGCCTCTGGATCGTGGTCGCGGATTGATTCCATAATGCTGTCGTGCTGCTCTTGTTCCTGCCCGACAAGGCCGTTGGCTTCACGGTACTCGCGCACTGCCACCATGACGTTCATCAACTCTGCACGAACGGAAACAACCATCCAGTTCAAGATGTGATTTGCTGAGGCTGAGGCGATTTCCGAGTGAAACTCCGTGTCCAACTCGGGGTAAAGCTTCGAGTCCCCCAACGCACTCGCCATACGGGCGTTGGTAGCACCAATGCGACGAATTTCTTCGTCGCTCGATCGCTCTGCTGCGAGCTTCGCGGCCTGAATTTCTAACGGGATTCGGACCTCCATGAGCGCGGACATCGGTCGATCCTGCATTCGTGCGGCTCGCGCCATAAACATTTCGATCAAACGCCCGTCGAGCTTTCCGACAACAGGGATTCGCCCGCTTCGGATCTCTACGAATCCGCAGGCTTGCAGTGCGCTGAGGGCCTCGCGCACCAAGGGCCGGCTGATCCCGAATTGCTCAGTCAACTCTGACGTCGACGGGAGAACATCACCCGGCTTCAGCTGTCTATCTAAGATGTGCTCGACAATGGCATCGAACGCCTGCCGAGTGAGGGTGTCTCTGGTTAGCACGTGCTTTCCCCTCGTGTAAGTCTCATATCCATGGTATCTGCGAATCAACCTATCAAACAGGTAGACAGGCTGATAGGACACTGTTAGTGTTCGGAATATGCCGAACGCAAAGATGCGAACTGGTCCCATAGAGAGGGCTGCCGTCATTTATGGCGCAGGCGATCTTCGCGTGGAGGCCAGGGAAAAAGAAGTCCTGCAACCAGGTCACGCAGTCATATCCCTGCGTTCCGTCGGCATATGTGGATCTGACCTTGGTTACTTTCGCGGCACCTCAACCTATCCAGTGACAAGTGCTTTTGTTCTCGGACATGAAGCAATGGGCGTCGTCGCGGCTGTCGACGACAGCGCACCAGGCCGAAAGGCGAGCGCACTTACGGTAGGCACTCGCGTTGCCCTCATCCCCGGTTCGTCCTGTGGACACTGTGAACTGTGTCTCACCGGATTGGACAACCTGTGTCGTAAAGTACGGTATTTGGGCAGCGCTTCCACTGATCCACCGGTGGATGGTGCATTAAGAACATCCATGAGCCTGCCGATAGAACGGCTGGTGCCGTTGCCCGATCAGGTAAGTGATGCGAGCGCTGCCCTGCTCGAACCATTGGCCGTCGCAGAGCATGCAGTGCGTCGCGCCGACGTGGCGGGGCGTTCTGTACTCATCACCGGTGGCGGCGCAATTGGACAGCTTCTGGCGCTGACAGCTCGCGCTGCCGGTGCGTCGAAGGTCACCGTATGCGAACTCGTGCAGCGTCGACGGCAACTCGCTCTCGACCATGGTGCGGATCAAGCGGTAGAGCCCAAAGATATAGAGCAAGCAATAGCAAAGGCACCCATCTTCGACGTGGCACTGGACGCCACGGGGAACCAAGCTGCGGTCGATCTGGGAATCCGAGCCGTCAAACCGGGTACGGGGCGGGTTGTGATCGTCGGTAACCTCCCTCAAGGAAGTGGCATTCCTATTGGTGCAATTGCGCGCTCCGAAATCTGGGTGACCGCTACATTTCGGTTCCCTGAAGGCTTGAGCCGAGCATTGGAGCTCGTCTTGGCTGGCTTGGAGATTGACTGGATCGTTGAGCGTGTCGTCGACCTTGATCACCTTGACGC
>JBDTCD010000093.1:0-4271 GCA_039923755.1 Terrimesophilobacter sp.
CTGCATCGCCGACGAAGGAGAGGGAGGCAGCGATCGCCAGGACGGCAACGCCCGCAACAAAGCGCTTCATTCGACACCCTGCGTGCTCTCCATGATGCTCTCGATGGTGCACTCGCACACGTCGGGCGACCATGTCGCGCGCTCGACGGCACGATCGCCGAGGGGATTTATTCCCGGGCCAGCCGCGAGCGCGTGGGCGGCGAGCGCGTGCAGGCATTTGACCCGGTCGGGCATTCCACCGGCAGATATTCCGTCAATCTCGGGGATGTCTTCGATACCGTTGCGATCTGCGAGATACGACTCGTGGGCGCGACGGTAACCATGACGAACATCAGCGTCGGTCGACAGTAAATCTGTGAACTCGACCATGACACCGGTCGCCTCAAGGGTGGAGATCGCCGCTGTGGCGGCCGGATGACTCAGGTAGTACAGCGTGGGAAACGGGGTGCCGTCGTCGAGCCGGGGTGCCGTCGCGACGACGGTTGGGGCCCCGCACACGCACCTCGCGGCGATGCCGATGACTCCTCGGGCCGGCCGACCGAGCTGGCGCGAGACGGTGCGGATGTCCTCGATCGTCGGCGGCGTGAAAGGCGGCCTGGTCATCCGTTCTTGCCTTTGATCACCGGTGCGACGATCTCCCCCGGTTTGTCCTGCGTCAGGCCGGCGGTGAGAACGGAGGAGAGCAGCATCCGCACCCAGTCCACCTGGGTGGTCTGCACTTTGGCGCTGATCGGCTGACCGTCATTCGTCGTCACGGTGCTGCCGTCATCGATCACGAGGTAGCTGTACTCGCCGGGGTAAACGTAGTTGAGCCGCTCACGCGCTTGCGCCTCGACATAGCTTGGGTCGTCCCAGCGTGCCCGCTCGTCTCCCAGATTTTTGACCCCGTCTTTTTGCGCTTGAAGGTCCGCACGAAGTTGGGCGATCTGCTGCTGCTGCTGCACGAAGATGCGCAGCGAGGGCGCGAGAACAACGACCGTGAGCACGAGCACGGTGAGGGTTGCGATCGTGAACCCGGACAAGCGGATGCTGCGCAGCCATCCAGCCCGCGCACTCTGCTCGGGCAGGCGCACGGCGACACGCTCAGTCTTCTGCCTCCGGGTCATGCAACGAGCTTAAGTCGATCAACCTGCGAATCGCGGGAAGGCGCTTCGCCCGGCGTACACCGCGGCATCCGCCAACTCCTCTTCGATGCGCAGAAGCTGGTTGTACTTGGCGACACGCTCACTGCGCGCGGGGGCACCGGTTTTGATCTGGCCGGAGTCGGTCGCGACGGCGAGGTCGGCGATCGTGGTGTCTTCGGTTTCGCCGGAGCGGTGCGAGAGCACGCACGTGAATCCGCTTCGCTGAGCGAGCGCCACAGCATCCAAGGTCTCTGTCAGGGTGCCGATCTGGTTGACCTTCACGAGGATCGAGTTCGCTGAACCCTCTTTGATCCCCCGGGAAAGCCGCTTCGGGTTCGTGACGAACAGGTCGTCACCGACGATCTGCACCTTGTCTCCCAACTCCGCGGTGAGCTCGGCCCAGCCCTTCCAGTCGTCCTCGGCGAGCGGGTCCTCAATGGTGACGAGTGGGTAGGACTTCACGAGGTCGCCGTAGTACTCCATCATGTATTTCGGCGTGACCTTCTTGCCCTCGAACAGGTACTTGCCGCCGGAGAAGAACTCGGTCGCCGCGGCGTCCAGGCCAAGGGCGATGTCCTTGCCGGGCTTGAATCCGGCAGCGGTGATTGCCTCCACGAGCAGGTCGAGTGCTGCGCGGTTACTCTTCAGGTCGGGGGCGAATCCGCCCTCGTCGCCGAGGCCCGTGCTGAGCTTCTTGGAGTGCAGGAGCGCCTTGAGCGCGTGATAGGTTTCGGCACCCCAGCGCAGCGCTTCGGCGAAGCTGCTGGCGCCGATGGGCAGAATCATGAATTCCTGGATGTCGACGTTGGTGTCCGCATGCGAACCACCGTTGATGACGTTGAGCATCGGCACCGGCAACGTGTGCGCGTTCGGGCCGCCGAGGTAACGAAACAGGGGCAAGTCGGCGGAGTCAGCGGCAGCTTTCGCCACCGCGAGGGACACGCCCAGGATCGCATTCGCCCCAAGCTTCTTCTTATTGTCGGTTCCGTCGAGTTCGATCATGGCGGAATCGATGAGCCGCTGGTCGGCCGCGTCGAAACCTTCGACCGCTGGGCCGAGTACATTAACGACCGCGTCGACGGCTTTGAGCACGCCTTTGCCGCCGTAACGCTTCTTGTCGCCATCACGCAGCTCGTAGGCCTCAAATGCACCCGTTGAAGCGCCGGAGGGTACGGATGCCCGCGAGACGGTGTCGTCATCCAGCAACACTTCGACCTCGATGGTCGGGTTGCCCCGGGAGTCCAGAATTTCGCGAGCGCCAACTGCCTCGATCAAAGCCACGGGGGTTCTCCTTAGTTGTGAATTTCGTCGGTCGTCAGTCTACGAGCTACTGCTGAGTTGCTTGAATGCGAGGTCGGCCGCTTCCGTCGCCCCACCTGCGTGCGCGAACTGGGTGTAGCCGGATGCCGCAAGCGAGTCGAGCAATGCTTTGACGTTGCGCGGGGCTCGTTCCAGGCGCACACGCTTTCCCTGTGCGATGAGTTCAGCTTTGAGCGCGATGAGCTGCGCAGGGTCGGTGTCGGAGTCGTGCAGGAGCACGACGGCCTCCGCCGCCACACGGTCACCAAGAGCCACTAGGTCAACAATTCGCTCGAACCCGATGGAGAATCCGGTGGCCGGGACATCCGTGCCGAGGAACCTGCCGATCATGCCGTCGTAACGGCCGCCACCGCCGAGCGAGTAGCCGGCCGACGGGTGGATCGCTTCGAAGATCGCGCCCGTGTAGTAACCCATTCCCCGCACGAGGAACGGGTCGAACACGAGGGGAATATCGCCCTCTGTGGCCGAGTGGCTCGACTCGGCGGCATCGCTTCCCGAGCTGGCGCCGATCTTGACCAGCCCGCCCGAGACGTTCGCACCGAGCGCGACGAGGTCGGCGATGGCCGGAGAATCAAAGCCGTCGGGCAGCGCCTTACGGATCTGCCGTTCGCCGAACGGAGTGAACTCCTGGCTCTGCGGACGGGTGAGGTAGGAACGGAGGGCGGCAACCGCATCCGGGCCCGCCTCATGAGCGGTCAACTCGTCAACCACGCCATCAGGCCCGATCTTGTCGAGTTTGTCGAGGGTAATGAGCACGGCGGCGTGCCGGGTCTCCGGGAATCCGAGGTGGTCGAGGAGGCCGGTGAGGATTCGCCGATCATTGAGGCGCATGGTCACGCCGTGGAGCCCGAGCGCATCAAACGTGGCGAGCGAGGCGACGATGAGTTCGGCTTCGGCGAGCCCTGTCGCGTCGCCGATCACGTCGATGTCACACTGCACGAACTGGCGGTACCGGCCCTTTTGCGGGCGTTCGGCCCGCCACACGGAGCCAAGCTGGATGGAGCGGAAGACGCTCGGCAATGCAGCACGATGCGTGGCGTAAAAGCGCGTGAGGGGAACGGTGAGGTCGAAACGCAGGCCCAGGTCGGCGAGATCCAGAGGGTCGCGGGCGGCGGCCAGGTCATCCGGAGTCAGGCCACGCTTGAGAATTCCGAACGCGAGCTTCTCGTTGTCGCCACCGAGTCCAGCGTGCAGGCGAGCGCTGTCCTCCACCACGGGGGTCTCGATCTCATCAAAACCGTGGGCCCGGTAGGTGTCGCGGATGATCGCAAGCACCCGCTCGCGGCGCGCCTTCTCCTCGGGAAGAAAGTCCCGCATCCCGCGCGGAGGGTTCACCTGGGTTGCCATGAGTCGATTCTGGCATCTCGGATGCCCGCGCGAGTGCGACAGGCAAGCACGCGGCCGCGTGGTCTTCCCAGTTAGGCAGGAAGCGCGGCGAGCGACTCGACGCGCTCGCGGTGGTGTTGGAGAAGGCGATCGAACGCGGCAGTCGATCCGGAGGCGTCGTTGTTGACGACCAGGTCGTATTGCAGCCCGTAAAACGCGTCCACCATGATGCGCGCCTCGATCGCAGCATCCTCGGCGCTGAGCCCGAACGATTCGAGGCTCTCCCTGCCCACACGGAGCCAGGTCGAATAGAGCGTCCGGCTGAAGTTGTGGGTGTCGGGGTCCAGCGCTTCGAGCATGGATGCCTCAAACTCGAGCCGCTGCAGTTGCCGGTTGCGTGCGTCAAGAGTCCATGCCCACGACACCGTGAGGTTCTCGTAGTACGCATCGATGGTGCCCGGGCTCGACATCAACCGCTGTTCTATGTCGGACTGACGGGAG
>JBDTCD010000094.1:0-10697 GCA_039923755.1 Terrimesophilobacter sp.
CAGGATCTTAAACGGCCCGACGGTGAGTAAGCCGTGCGTTCCGTCAATGAGATCACCCGTGCTGCGCCCGGCCATGACAGCCGCATCGAGGTATTCGGTGTAAATTCCCGCCTGCACATGGAGTGCATCGAACCCAGCGGCGAACCGGCGGGGCCAACTTGCGAGGTTATCGGTCATTTCATAGTCGACGACCCCGACGACCCCACGGGACGCAGCAGAATTGGCCGACTCCATTACCCACTCGTCAAGGGTCGAGTCGGGCACCTGGCCCAATTGCCCGGTGATCTCAAAGCAGTCGTCTTCACGAAACACGCCAGAGGGATGACCAGCGCGGCCAAACATGGCTAGCCCAGGAGTGTTCAGCCAACAGGCGTGCAAGTCGCCGCTGATGATCACCGTTGGCACGCCAGGAATGGCGGCATCCAGAATTTCAACCGTGGGGACATCCGGCCAGAGCCCGTCGCGGAAACCGTGTCCGATGAAGGGGTGACCCGGTGCGAGGCGAATGCGCGAAAGGTTGTCCGCCATCGTCCGCGCGGCGGCTGCCGCCGAGAGCGCCCCCGACAGGTCGATGCGCCGCACAGCGAGCGCCTGCTGGTTGGCGTGCACGTGGTGGTCCCACAGTCCTGGCAGCAGCCAGCGACCGTCCAGATCAATGCGCTCCCCTATGAGAGCGCCGCCCGAAGGGGCGATCGATGAGATTCGCGCCCCTTCAAGGGTTACATCGACGATCGCGTCGCCAAGGTGAGCGTTCGTGAGAGTAGTCACGAGGGCATCCCGTTCACGCGGCGCATATCCTGGGCGAGTTGTGGATGCGAATAGTTCGCCCCATGGTCAAGCTCGTCGATGACGGTGTGCTTGATGTCGTCCGGCTTGTTCTGGCTCAGTTTCAGCCGCGCGTCGAAGCGCGTCACCACGATCCGGAAACCCACAGTGCCGTCGAAGATGCTGCGGCCATACTCTTCGTTGTCCTTCAGGAGTTTCGGGTGCGGCATCCGGCCTTCAAAATGCTCAACCAGTTCATCGAGCACGCGCCAGTTCTCCTCGTCACTGAGTATCTCGGGCACGCCGTACAGGTGAGCGGTGGAGTGGTTCCAGGTCGGCACAGCGGGAATATCCCCATACCAGCTTGGGGAGATGTAGCCGTGCGAGCCCTGAATGACGACGAGTACTTCAGCACTACCCAACTCGAGTGAGCGATCGTCCGGTCTGCCGACGTGGCTGACGATGCTGATCTCGTCCCGGCCTTCTTCCAGCATGACCGGGTAATGGGTGGCGACGAGGCCCTTGTCCGTATGAGCAATGATCGTGGCCCATGGGTTCTCCCTGATGAGTTTCCTCACCTCGTCGGGGTCGGTGGTAACGAAGTGCGGTGAGTATCTCATGGACTCAAGCTTGGCATGCAGCGGCAGTATGAAGTGCTAGGCCTGACACCGTGGGCACCAGTAAAGCTTGCGCGCGGCCGCGACCTCGAGCACGATGTTCGTTCCGCAGGTGCGGCACGGGAGACCTGCCCGTCGGTACACCCAATGCCGGTCGTTTCTGCTTGCGACTGCTCTCGCGTAGTCCGCTTCCGAGAGGTCGTCCATGGTGAGCATGAGCCCGGTTTGCACCCCGATGTGCAGTAGGTGTGACCAGTCCTTCCAAAGGGCTCGCACGACATCTTCGGACAAATTCTTCCCCGGGGTGTGCGGGTTCAGCCGAGCGCGGTAAAGCAACTCTGCGCGATAGACGTTACCGATACCGGCAACCACTGACTGGTCCATGAGCAGGAGCCCGACGGATGTTGGCTTGCGCCGGATGACGTCCGTGAAGCGGTCTTCGGCTGCCCGGCCATCGTCCACGAGCGGATCAGGGCCGAGCCTCGCGATGACGGCGGCGACCTCTTCCGGCTCGAGCACTTCGCACGCGGTCGGTCCGCGAAGATCAGCGACCGCGGTTTCGGTGAGGAGGCGAACCCGCACCTGCCCGACGGGCTCAGGGGGAAACCCCGCCAACTCCTGTTCGGTCTCACGCTCGGCCATTCGAAGGCGAGTGGTGCGCGGTGCCCCGATCGAGTGAAGGGAGTCTTCGGCATCCGCAAGATCGATGCCCTGCATTCCGGTGTGACCAATTCGACCGTTCGTTGACGCCATGGAGGCGTCAGCGGTGATGTCGCCCGCAAAGTCCCACGCACCGTAAATGCCGAGGTGCACCCGAAGCCACACGCGAGGCGCATCCTCAACTGCCGCGAACTCGAGAAACATCTGCTTGCCGACCGCCTGTGAATCGGTCATCAGCAAACCGTCGAGAAGAGCAGCGCCGTCTGAGAATCGCCCTTGCGGCGAACTCACCGCGACACGGTGCCCGACGAAGTTGAGTGCGAATTGCCGCGCAATTCGGTGGACGGAGTGACCTTCAGGCACCTCAGTCGACCTGCTTGCCGGCGATCGCTCCGGTGTCCTCGAATTCGAGAATCTGGCCGATACGGCGGGCGTGGCGCTCAGCGCCGGAGAACGGGGTGGCGATAAACGTGTCGATGAACGCAATCGCCTCCTCGACCGTGTGCTGCCGGGCGCCGATCGAGATCAGGTTTGCATCGTTGTGTTCGCGCGCCAACTGAGCGGTCGGCACGCTCCAGACGAGGGCGGTACGCGCGCCGCGAACCTTGTTCGCCGCCATCTGCTCGCCGTTGCCAGACCCCCCGAACACGATTCCCAAAGCTGCAACGCCCGCCTGCTGGTCAGCGACGACGCCAATCGCCGCATTGATGCAGAACGACGGGTAATCGTCCAACTCGTCATACTCCTGGGGTCCGTGATCGATAACCTCATGTCCGGCCGCACGGAGATGCTCCTGCAACTGCCGGCTGAAGTCGAGCCCAGCGTGATCTGTCGCGATGTGGATGCGCATAGCTCCAGTGTACGAAGTCTCCACGACGCTGGCTCTGGCCTAATCCGTTCGGCAGGAGCACACTTGAGGAAGCGTTCCTCGTTCGGCAGGGAGGCCACCGATGACGACATACTCCAACGACGCACCCCGGTTCGTGCCGATACTGTCTGCCGGTCGACACCGAACGTCGCGTAGTGGCGGCTGCTTCATGGAATTCGCGTCGTATCTTGCGGGCGAGCAGTGGAGTGATCACCCCGCGTGCACCCATCCGGCTTTGGCATTCTTGGCGCGGATGACGAACGACTGCACTGCGGATCGTTCTCGGTCAGAACTTGCCGAGTTGATCCCGTCCGTCATCGGGGTCAACGGAGAAGATCCCCGCATCGAAGTGCTCATTGCCCTCCGTGTTGCCACAGCCGCACTGCCCATCGCGGCGGAGGAGCGCCAGCGAGCACTCGCCGTCGGAATCATGTCCTGCGAGTGGCAGCTCGTGCGGCTCGGGTTTCCTCCAACGATCGAACTGGGTGACCGCATCCGGGTCGCCCGCGAGCAAGCGCCACTCGCGACGCGCTGGGCGAAAGAATTCGTGTCCGACAACCGGATGTCCACGCGCGCACGGGCGGTATCCCGAATGGCGGAGGCCGTGATCAGGGTCGGCGTCCTCGGGATCGCCCAGGCCTGCACTCCGGGGGCGGATGCGCTGCTGCGTGAAGTGCTTAGCGGGGCGATAGCCGACTGCGCGGAGATTCTCGGGCCCGGTTCAGTCGAAGATCGGCTCGCGCGTTCGCGATCTCTTAATCTCGAAGAAGCCGTCGTAGCTGGCGGCGGCCACCACGCCGTCCCACAACGCGAGCGCCTGCTCGCCCTTGGGCGCCGGTGAGATCACAGGGCCGAAGAATGCGACGCCGTTGACGGCGATGACAGGTGTTCCGACGTCCTGGCCGACCCGGTTGATTCCGTCGAAGTGGCTTGAGCGCATCTGCTCGTCATATTCATCGCTGTCGGCAAAGCGCAGGTATTCCGCTGGGAGGCCCACCTCGGCGAGCGCCGCAGGGATTACCTCGTCCGGGTCCCTTGATCCGCCAGGGTGAATGCGAGTGCCGAGCGCGTCATAAAGCGGTTTCACAGCGTGCTGCCCCTCAAGCTCTCGGACCGCCGCGACAAGACGGGTGTACCGGAGCGCCCGGGGGAAGAAGGCGCGGTAACTCTCGGACACCTCGTTATCTTCGTTGAGTACGGCGAGGCTCATGACGTGCCACGCGACGTCAAGATCGCGGTATCGCGCAACCTCATCGACCCAGCGGCTCGTCATCCACGCCCACGGGCAGGACGGGTCGAACCAGAAGTCGACGGAGGTACGAGGGGTGGATTCTGTCGTTTCAGCAGGCATACTTTCACCCTACGTGGGCCTTCGGGTTCATGCTGACGGAGCAGTTCACCGCTACTAGGCTGGAACTACGACACTGGGTGCATTTGCCCAGAAACCACTCGTTGATCCTCACAAAGGAGTCCGCTGTGCCCGGCGACAATCTCACCAGACTCGAAGCCCAGGAGCGCAAGGCGCTCATCAACGTCAACAGCTACGACGTCTCGCTCGACCTCACGACCGGTGACGACGTGTTCCGCAGCATCACCGTCGTGAACTTTTCGGCAAAGCCCGGCGCATCCACCTTCATTGACGCCTTTACTCGTACGGTGCACTCCATCGAGTTGAACGGTGCCGCAGTCGATACCTCGGCCGCGGATGGCGTGCGCATTCAGCTCGACAACCTTGCCGCCGACAACGTGCTCACGGTCATTTCGGATGCCGAGTACACGAACTCGGGCGAAGGCCTCCATCGCTTCGTTGACCCGGTGGACGGCGAGGTGTACCTGTACTCGCAGTTCGAGGTCCCGGACTCTCGCCGCGTGTTCGCGGTGTTTGAGCAGCCCGACCTCAAGGCGACGTTCCGTTTCACCGTGACCGCTCCCGCCGCCTGGGAAATCGTCAGCAATCAGCCGGTCGAGGACCGCACCACCGTTGAGGACGCTGCGACCTGGGTCTTCAAGACCACCCCGCGCATCTCCTCCTACATCACCGCGATCGTGGCCGGACCATACGCGAAGGTTACGAGCGAGCTCACGAGCCGCGACGGCCGGACCATCCCGCTCGGCATCTACTCGCGCAAGTCCCTCAGCCAGCACCTCGACGCCGACTACATCTTCGACATCACGCGCAAGGGATTCGCCTACTACGAGGAGAAGTTCGACCACGCGTACCCGTTCGAGAAGTACGACCAGCTGTTCGTGCCCGAGTTCAATGCCGGGGCGATGGAGAACGCGGGCGCGGTGACGTTCACCGAGACCTACGTGTTCCGTTCGAAGGTGACTGATGCGATCAAGGAGCGCCGCGTCGTCACGATTCTGCACGAGCTGGCCCACATGTGGTTCGGCGACCTCGTCACCATGAAATGGTGGAACGACCTGTGGCTGAACGAGTCCTTCGCCGAGTGGGCATCAACAATCTCCACGGCGAACGCCACCGAGTGGACTGAAGCGTGGACCACGTTCCAGGCGATGGAGAAGAGTTGGGCCTACCGCCAGGACCAGCTGCCCTCCACGCATCCGGTTGTCGCAACGATCAACGACCTCGAAGACGTCCAGGTCAACTTCGATGGCATCACCTATGCGAAGGGTGGCTCGGTCCTGAAGCAGCTTGTCGCCTGGGTTGGCGAGGACGAGTTCTTCGCCGGGGTTGCCGCGTACTTCACGAAGCACGCGTGGGGTAACACAGAGTTGAAAGACCTGCTCGCAGAGCTTGAGACCACGAGCGGTCGCAAGCTCACCGAGTGGTCGAAGCTCTGGCTGGAGACCGCCGGTGTGAACACCCTGCGCCCCTCCTTCGAAACGGATGCCGCAGGCAACTTCACGAGCTTCACCGTGCTGCAGAGCGCCGTGACCGAGTACCCCACCATCCGTCCGCACCGCCTCGCGATCGGCCTGTACAGCATGGATGGCGGCAAGCTCGTGCGCACGCATCGTCTCGAACTGGATGTTGACGGCGAGCGCACCGACGTGCCGGAACTCGTCGGAATGGCCAAGCCCGACCTCGTACTCATCAACGACGACGACCTCGCCTACGCGAAGATCCGGCTCGACGACGACTCTCTCGCCGTCGCACTCGAGCATCTGAAAGACATCGACAACCCCCTCGCGCGCGCTCTCGTGTGGGGCTCGGTGTGGGATTCGACGCGGGATTCCGAAACCCCTGCACGCGACTACGTGCGCCTCGTTCTCGGCAATATCGCTACGGAGACCGAGAGCACGACCATCCGCACAACGCTCAGTCAGTTGCTGCTCGCTGCCAGGCAATATGTCGCCCCCATCGATCGTGCGAAGACCATCGAGAAGGTCGGCTCCGACCTGTGGACCCTCGCCCTGCTCGCCGAGCCTGGCTCGGATGCGCAGTTCCAGTTCGTGAAATTCTTCGCGAACGTCGCCTCGATCGGCGACCACGTGAGTGCCCTGCGTGGCTTGCTCGACGGCACGGTTGTGTTGAAAGGCCTAGAGATCGATACCGACCTCGGTTGGGAACTGCTGGAGGGCCTTGTGCTCAACGGTGCCGCGACGCCAGCAGACATCGATACAGCGCTGGCAAAGGACAACACCGCGAACGGGGCACAGGCTGCAGCCCGGGCACGAGCGACGTTCGCCACACCAGAAGCGAAGCTTGCCGCGTTCTCCTCGCTCGTCGACTCCGACGAACTGCCAAATGCGATCGTGCGCAACACTGCGCTCGGTTTCCAGCATGTCAACGACGCTGCATCACTGGAGGCCGTAGTGCCGAAGTACTTCGCCGCACTAAACGACCTGTGGGCGAGCCGCAGCTACCACATCGCTGAGACTCTCATCGTGGGGCTCTATCCAGCGCCACTTGCTTCCGCATCCCTCGTCGACGCGACGAAAGCGTGGCTGGATGCGAATGATGAGATCCCTGCGCTACGTCGCCTCGTGGTCGAGAACCTCGCCGGTGTCGAGCGAGCACTGGCCGCCCAGGCGAAGGATGCGGGCTAGCTGATCGGGGTATGAACTACGTGAACTGGACGACCTTGTGGACTGCTCTTGGCAGCTTCTTCACTGACTGGCGACTTCCGGTCACCGTCCTTCTTATCGTCGTCGGGACATTCGTGGTGCGTTGGTTGCTGTTGTTGATCCTCCGACGCTCGATCGAGCGCGTCATCTCCGGGGTCAAGAAGTCGCACAACGTCGAACAGACGCAGGAACTGGCCTCCGCGCCATTGCGGGCCGCCCGGATCGTCCAGCGCACTCGCACGCTCGGCACAGTCATCAACAGTTCGCTCACGGTCGTTCTCCTGGGCGCAGCACTCGTGCTCATTCTCGACGTGCTCGGGGTGCCGGTACTGGGCATTCTCGGTGCCGCTGGCGTAGTCGCAGCCGGCCTCGCGTTCGGCGCCCAAAACCTGGTCAAAGACATCCTCAACGGAATGTTCATGGTGTTCGAGGACCAGTTCGGCATCGGTGATGTCGTCGACCTCGGCGTCGCCTCCGGAACGGTGGAATCCGTGGGCGTGCGTATCACCAGCATTCGCGATGTCAACGGCACGCTGTGGCACGTGCGCAACGGTGAAATACTTCGCGTGGGCAATAAATCGCAGGGCTGGGCCCGCGTCATCATCGACCTGGCCGTGCCCTACAACGCAGACCTCGACGCGGTGAAGGATGCCATCCTGACCACGGCGAAGTTGCTGACAACCGACCCCGAGTGGCGCCGAAAGATCATTGAGAACCCAGAGATCTGGGGGGTCGAATCAGTCACGGCAGAAGCGATCGTCATCCGACTGGCCGTCAAGACCCGCAGCGCAGACCAGTGGAATGTTGCCCGCGAATTACGCCTTCGGGTCAAGCTCGCCCTCGACCAGCTTGGAGTGAGCGTTCCGTCACTCAACAGGATGGTGCTCGACCAGCACCGAATGAACACGCCTTCACCACCGGTTGCCCCCAATGTTGACGACGAAGCACGCGGCGACGACGCACCCCGCGGAAAGAAAAAAGGACCTTCGTGAGAAACACGGACCCCGAGAGTGCAGCATCAGAGCAGTTGCCTATACAGGTGGCTGAAGGCGGTATGCCGACGCAGATCGGCCTGTACTCACACATCGGCGGCACCGAAACCTTCGACCGTCTGGTTCGACGATTTTACGATGAAGTGCAAAACGACCCGGTGCTCTGGCCCATGTATCCACACCACGACCTGGACGGGTCAATTCATCGGTTGAGCACGTTCCTGCAGCAGTATTGGGGCGGCCCGACCACCTACAGCGACGAACGCGGACATCCCCGCCTGCGTCAGCGCCACGTCGCCTTCAAGCTGAACCCGGATGCTCGCGACCGCTGGCTTGCTCATATGCGCACGGCACTCGACTCCATCGAGTTGCCACCCCTCCATGACGCCACCCTCTGGGCCTACCTTGATCGCGCAGCACACTCGCTTGTGAACACGTTTGACGAGTGAGCTTGTTTCCTTGATGGTGCCCCGACTGGGTGGTAGGAATAGGCCATGATGAGAATAGTGGCTCGGCGCAAGGTAACTCGTTTGTTCGGGAGCGATCGGGCCCAGTTGCGTGAAGATGTGCTTGCTGTCGAAGAACCGCTGGAGATTCGCGTCGGAGGCCGCTCTCTGGCGATCACGATGCGTACCCCCGGCAATGACATTGATCTGGCAGCGGGATTCCTTGTGTCAGAGGGGGTGATCACGCGGAGCGAGCAGTTCAGGAATGCGAGGTATTGCGCGGGTGCGAGCGTTGACAACTTCAACACTTATAACGTCCTGGATGTCACGCTGGCCCCCGATGTGCCGCCTCCGGACCCCAGCCTGGAGCGTGCGTTCTACACAACCAGCTCGTGTGGACTGTGCGGCAAGGCGAGCATTGACGCGGTGCGAACTTTCTCTGCGTACACCGTAGATCAGGATCCACTGCAGGTGAGCGAAGCGATGCTGGTGTCATTTCCTGAACGGCTACGTGCAGAACAGGCGGTCTTCGACAAGACGGGCGGCCTGCATGCTGCGGCACTCTTCGATGGGGCAAGTGGGGAGTTGCTGGTTATACGTGAAGACGTTGGACGTCACAATGCAGTGGACAAAGTTGTTGGTTGGGCGCTGAAAGAAGATCGGCTCCCGCTCCGCGGCACCGTGCTTATGGTGTCCGGTCGCGCAAGTTTTGAGTTGACCCAGAAAGCATTGATGGCTGGCATCCCCATGCTTGCGGCAGTGTCTGCACCGTCCTCACTCGCTGCAGACTTGGCCTCCGAAATGGGACTCACGCTTGTCGGGTTTCTGCGCGGATCGTCCATGGTGATTTACGCCGGCACCGAGCGAATCGTGCACACGCGAGTGAACGAAGGAAGCGCAGCATGACCATCGACAAACCCGCCCCGAGAAGTTCGACGGACGACGAGCTGAAGGTTGGCCCTCCGAAGAAGTGGGCTGCCGGCGTTCCCGGTGTGACCCACTCGATGATTCCCGCTATCAGCGGGATGGGTTTTGGCCGTGCCATGAAAGGCCTGCTGGCGATGAACCAGTCAGACGGCTTTGACTGCATGAGTTGCGCCTGGGAGGATCCACCGAAACGAAAGACGTTCGAGTTCTGTGAGAATGGCGCGAAAGCGCTCACCTGGGAAGCCACTCCGGTGACAGTGCCCAGTTCTTTCTGGAACGACAACTCCATCGATGATCTGCTCACCAAAGATGAATACTGGCTCGGAATGCAGGGTCGACTGGTGGAGCCGGTGTACAAACCGGCCGGAAAGAATCACTATCAGCCGATCAGTTGGGATGACGCCTTCACGTTGATCGCACAGAAGCTCAATGGTCTCGACTCACCCGATCAGGCGGCGTTCTACACCAGTGGTCGCACACCGAACGAAACAGCGTTCATCTACCAACTCTTCGCTCGAGCATTCGGAACAAACAACCTTCCGGACTGTTCAAACATGTGCCACGAATCAACGGGAACCGCGATGGGTGAGGTCATCGGTGTAGGAAAAGCGACAATCCTCTACACAGACTTCGAGAAGGCCGACCTGATCATCATCATGGGCCAGAACCCTGGCACAAATCATCCTCGGATGCTCACGGCACTGGAGGAGGCCAAGCACGCTGGCGCGGAGATCGTCGCGGTGAATCCGCTGTTGGAGGCTGGGCTGATCCGCTACAAGAACCCGCAGAAGGTCAGCGGCATTATTGGTCGCGGCACCGGCATCGCAGACCAGTACCTGCAGATTCGCCTCGGTGGGGACATGGCCCTGCTGCAGGCGATCTCCAAGCGTGTTCTTGATGCGGAGGATGCCAATCCGGGCACCGTGCTGGATCACGACTTCCTCGACAAGCACTGCCAGGGGCTCGCGGAGTTGAGGTCGCACCTAGCGGATCTTGACAACGACGCGGTTCTGACGGCCACAGGGCTCACCACCGCCGAGATCGACGAACTGGCAGCGCGATACATGAGGGCCAACAGCGTGATCATCACGTGGGCGATGGGACTCACCCAGCACAAGAAAGCCGTGCCCACGATCAAAGAGATCATGAACCTCTTGTTCCTCCGCGGCAACATCGGAAAGCCCGGTGCCGGAGCGTCGCCGATTCGCGGCCACAGCAATGTGCAGGGTGATCGGACCATGGGGATCTGGGAAAAGATGCCTCCGTCTTTTCTCGATTCCCTTCAGCAGGAGTTTGGCTTCGACCCGCCGCGTGAAGACGGCGTCGATGCGGTCAACGGAATCCGTGCGATGCGCGACGGCAAAATCAAGGTGTGGTTCGCGCTCGGCGG
>JBDTCD010000095.1:0-2621 GCA_039923755.1 Terrimesophilobacter sp.
GCCAGGTGCGGGTCGTCTGCGAGCGTTTCATCACCGACAAGGGCACAGAGCTCGCGCCACTGCTTCTCATTGCCGACCGCGATGATGATCGGGATGTCGGCGGAGGCGAAAACACCATAGGGTGCAAGCACCGGGTGGTCGTTGCCCTGCGGTTCCGGTACTACGCCGGTGCTGAGGAAGCGCTGCCCCTGGAACACGGAGATGGCCAGAGCCGCCTCGAGCAGCGACGTCGACACGGTGTGCCCGCGCCCGGTGCGCTCCCGATCGAGGAGGGAGGCGAGAATGCCGACCGCAGTGAAGATGCCGGAGAAGATGTCGATCACCGGGATACCGACACGGTAGACGTGCTCCGCATCCTTTCCGGTCACCGACATGAGGCCGGACATTGCCTGGGCGACCTGGTCAAGTCCCGCGGTCTGGCTCAGCGGCCCCGTCGCGCCGAACCCGCTCACCGAGGCCACCACGAGGCTGGGTTTCTCCGCGAGCAAGCCATCGGGGTCGAGTCCGAGCTCGGCCATGACACCGGGTCGGAAGTTCTCGATCACGACGTCCGAAGCGAAGGCCAACTTCTTCAGGAGCGCCTGGCCGTCGGCACTGTAAAAGTCGATGGCGATCGAGGACTTGCCCCGGTGTGTGGAGTCGTAATACAGGCTGTGGTCGCCCTCGAACGGCGGCCAGCCGCGCGTGGAGTCCCCGCCTTTGATCGACTCGACCTTCGTGATCGTCGCGCCAAGATCAGACAGCAGTGCTGTGGCGTAGGGGCCAGCAAGTGCACGGGTGAGGTCGAGCACCGTGATTCCGGTGAGCGGGAGTGCGGGAGTGGCGGAGCTATCGGGGGCACTGTGGTCGGGGACACTGTGGTCGGGGGCGCTGTGGTACGCCTCTGATTGTGCAGACACCGTCAAGCTCGCAACTTCACGTTGACCTGCTTGATCTGAGTGAAACCTTCGAGCATTCCCTCCAGGGACGCCTCGCGGCCCATCCCGGACTGCTTGTAGCCACCATAAGACTGCCCTGCCACCTGGCCGCCACCCTGGTTCACCTGCACCCAGCCGGATTCGAGCCGGTGGGCGGTGTTGAGCGCGTTGTCGAGGTTGTGGCTCCACACGAAAGCACCCAGACCGTAGTGCGAGTCGTTCGCCATCGCGACGACCTCATCGATACTCTTCCACGGGATCGCCACGAGCACCGGACCGAAGATCTCCTCTCGCGCAAGCCGGAATTCGTTGCGGCCGCCTGCGAACACCGTAGGCAGATGGTAATACCCCTCGGTGAGTGGACCTACCGTGGGCGCGGTTCCGCCGAGCGCGACGGTCATGTCTTTGCTTTCGCGGCCCTCGACCATGTACTCGTCGATTGCATCGAACTGCTTCTGATTAATGACGGCGCCCATATCGGATGCCTCATCGAGCGGGTCACCGACGACGAGGCCGCTGAGTTTGTCGACGAGCGAGCCGAGCACCTCATCGTAGATGTCCTCGTGCAGAAACAGCCGCGAGCCCGCTGTGCAACTCTGGCCCTGGCGGGTGAAGCGGCTCGCGAGCAAGAGGCCGTCGAGAAGTTGGTCGTCCACGCCATCCGGGAATACGATGTTCGGGTTCTTGCCTCCGAGCTCCAGCGACATGTGGGCGAGGCGCTGCCCTGCCTGCCTCGCGACAGTGCGACCCACTTCGGTCGAGCCGGTGAAGGAAACCTTGTCGACATCCGGATGATCGGCGAGCGCAGAGCCGATGAGGCTCCCGCGGCCGGTGAGCGCGTTGAGCACGCCCTTGGGCAGGAACTTGTTGCACACCGCGGCGAGGAGAAGGATGGTCAGCGGCGCATCATCCGCGGCCTTCAACACGACCGTGTTGCCGGCGGCAAGCGCTGCCGGGACTTTGAATCCGGCGATCATGAGCGGCGAGTTCCACGGCAGGATCGCCGCAACGACGCCGAGCGGCTCGCGGCGGGTGTACTGCAACTGGTTGTCGCCCGCAGGAAGCGTGACACCCTTGACCTCGCCCGCAACACCAGCAAAGTAGCGGAAGAGCGAGACGAGAGACTTAACCTCGGGGCGAGCCTGCGTACGCAGTGCGTTGCCGGTGTCGAGCGACGTGAGCCTCGCGAAGTCGTCTGCGCGCGCTTCGATTTCGTCGGCAATGAGCAACAGCGCGCGGGCGCGCTCGGAAAAGTGGGTTGAACGCCAGGACGGGAATGCAGCTTTCGCCGCGGCGACCGCGCGGTCGACGTCCTCGGTACCCGCAGCGGGAACACGCGTGATGACGGTGCCACGGCGCGCAGGGTTCTGCACATCACGCCACTCACCCGTGGTCGACTCCACCGGTTCTCCGTTGATCCACATGGGCTGGTCAGGTCCCGTGAATGTCGTATGCGTATCAACGGCGCCACTCTGCTCGAATTCAATGCTGAGCGCCACTTCCTTGGCCATCGTCTTCCTATCGATTCGTGAATTGGGGATCGCGCTTTTCGACGAAAGCGCTCATTCCCTCTTTCTGGTCCTCCGTCGCGAAGGTTGCGTGGAAAACGCGCCGCTCGAAGCGGATGCCGTTCTCCAGCATCGTCTCGTACGCAGCGTTCACGACTTCTTTCGCCATCATCGCGATGGGAAGGGACATTGATCC
>JBDTCD010000096.1:0-4860 GCA_039923755.1 Terrimesophilobacter sp.
GGGAAAAGCGCCGAGCACCATCCGCCGTTGCGCCCGGACGCTCCAAAGCCGGCGATCTCCTTTTCCAAGAGAATCACCCGGAGTCCTGGGTCTTTTTTGAGCAGGTAATATGCGCTCCACAGCCCGGTCAATCCGGCGCCGACGATCGCCACGTCGACCTCGCACTCGCCCGTGAGTGCAGGGCGAGGCGCGAGATCATCCGCCCCGGACGTAACGAGGGAATCGAACCAGAAACTCAAGTCCCGATACTGGCGCACGCGTGGGCCTAAAGCCGGGTCCACGCCTCAGTCAGCACGCTGCGCAGGATGCCCTCGATCTCGTCGAACTCGGCGGGGCCGATGGTCAGCGGCGGGGCGAGCTGCACGACGGGGTCACCCCGGTCATCCGCGCGACAGTACAGTCCCGCGTCATACAGCGCCTTGGAGAGGAATCCGCGCAGCAGCCGCTCGGATTCGACTTCATTGAACGTCTCCTTGGTTGCCTTGTCCTTGACCAACTCAATGCCGAAGAAGTAACCGTCGCCGCGCACGTCGCCGACAATCGGAAGGTCCATGAGTTTCTCGAGCGTTGCGCGGAAGATCGGGGAGTTCTCTCGAACCCTTTCGTTGAGCTTCTCCTCGGCCATAATGTCCAGGTTTGCGAGCGCGACGGCGGAAGACACCGGGTGACCGCCCCAGGTATAACCGTGGTAAAAGGTCGTGTTGCCGTGTTTGAACGGCTCGTAGATGCGCTCGTTGACGATCGTCGCACCGGCGGGCGAGTAACCGCTCGTCATGCCCTTTGCACAGGTGATCATGTCAGGGACGAAGTCGTATGTCGTCGAGGCAAAGGTGTTGCCGATGCGTCCGAAACCGGTAATGACCTCGTCGGCCACGAGCAGAACGTCGTACTTGTCGCAAATCTCGCGAACGCGCTGGAAGTATCCGGGGGGCGGTGGGAAGCAGCCGCCCGAGTTCTGCACTGGCTCAAGGAAGACGGCCGCAACAGTTTCAGGACCCTCGAACTCGATCATCTCCTCGATGCGGTTCGCGGCCCACAGGCCAAACGCTTCGGGTGAGCCGGTGAAACCAGCCTCTTCCGCGCGGTAGTAGTTCGTGTTCGGGACACGGAAACCACCGGGTGTGACCGGTTCGAACATTTCCTTCATACCGGGAATACCCGTGATGGCAAGTGCTCCCTGAGGAGTTCCGTGGTAGGCGATGTAGCGGGAAATCACCTTGTGCTTCGTGCCGCGACCCTGGAGTTTCCAGAAATACTTGGCGAGCTTGAACGCAGTCTCGTTTGCTTCGCCTCCCCCGGAGGAGAAGAACACCCGGTTCAGGTCACCGGGGGCCTCCGCCGCCAGCCGGTCGGCAAGTTCAATGGCGGTGGGATGGGCATACGACCAGGTGGGGAAGAATGCGAGTTCCTCCGCCTGCTTCGCTGCGGCCTCAGCAAGGCGACGACGGCCGTGGCCGACGTTGACTACGAACAGGCCGCTCAGCCCATCGAAGTACTTCTTGCCCTTGCTGTCCCAAATGTGGTGGCCTTCGCCACGCACGATGATGGGGACACCATGTCCGTCTTCCATCACGGATTGCCTGGCCATGGCCATCCAGAGGTGATCCGTGGCCTTCTGCTGAAGGTCGGCCTCGTTATACGTGGTGGTGGGTGTCTCGAGCATTGTCATTTTTCTTACCTTGTTCCCCAGTTGTAGAACTGTTTCTGAAGTTTGAGATACACGAACGTCTCGGTGGATTGCACACCGGGGATGCTCCGGATCTCTTTGTTGAGCAGGTTGATAAGGTCTTCGTCGTTCTCGCACACGATTTCCGCGAGGATGTCGAACGTACCTGCCGTGAGCACGACATAGTCGACGGCAGTGATTCGCGCGAGTCGATCCGCAATGGCAGTGGTGTCGCCGGTGACCCGGATGCCGATCATTGCCTGCCGATAGAAGCCCAACTGCATGGGGTCTGTTACGGCAACGACCTGCATAACCCCGGAGTCAGTGAGCTTTTGCACCCTTTGGCGAACGGCCGCTTCGCTCAATCCGACCGCCTTGCCGATCTCTGCATAGGAGCGCCGACCATCCGATTGCAACTGTTCGATAATCGCTTTCGACACGGCATCGAGCTGGATGGGCTTGCCATTGGTGCTCATGTACCGATTCTGTCAGTCAAACTGTGTTCTTACAAGCGAATCCGCAACCATGCACGAGTTGCACAACGAAATCGGTGGAAACGCTCGTACTGTGTTGCATCGAAGGCAGTGTGCGACGATGGACAGGTGCACACACCCGCGCCCGGAAGTGGCTCGCACGTCGCGAGCGTTCGCGTCCTGTCGATGCTCGCTGTCGGAGTGCTTGCAGCTATTCTCACCGGCCTTGTCGGCACATGGGACTATGCCCTTGTGGTCGGCTGGATCGCGGCGGCACTCACCTACACGGTCTGGGTGTGGATCAGGGTCGGCAGGATGGGGCCCGCCGAGACACAGACTCACGCCACGAGAGAAGACCCGTCACGGGTGCTCGCGGACACCGTACTTGTCATCGCAAGTCTTGGTTCGTTGGCTATCGTCGGCGTTGTCCTCGTCCGGGCGTCATCCATGAACGGGTCGGGCAGGGCGGTGCTGGCGGGGCTCGCTATTGCCAGCGTGGCACTCTCCTGGGTGCTCATCCATACTCTGTTCATGCTTCGCTATGCCTCTCTCTACTACCGTGGAGCACCCGGTGGTGTTGACTTCAACCAGAAGGCGGACCCCGACTACGGGGACTTCGCCTATCTCTCCTTCACGCTCGGAATGACCTACCAGGTGTCAGACACCTCGCTCGGTAACCGGGACTTCCGGATCACCGCCCTGCGCCATGCCCTGCTTTCCTACCTCTTTGGCGCGGTCATCCTGGCCACGGTCATCAACCTCGTCGCCGGGCTCGGGGCCTGACCGCCATGGCCACACCGACCGCGCCCGGCAATGATGCGGGAAAAGTAGATGCGGGAGACGATGATGCGGAAGACACCGTCCTTGGTGCTGCCGCGCAGGGGGCACCACCCGAACTCATCGAGCCAGGCACCGCAGACGCAGACACGATCGTCGTGACGCGGGCGGTACCGGCACGGCCGTCCAAGGCGAATTCGGCGCCGGATCCGCAACCGGCATCCTCCCGGAAGTCGACTCCCACCCACGAAGTCGCGCCCTCCCGGGCGGCCGCGCCGCCAGCGGAAGCCGGACATCCCCGGTTTGCCCTGCGCATCGGCACGCACCCACCGATCCCACTGGATGTGCCGGCGTACGTCGGGCGCCGCCCGAGCACTCCACGCATTACCGGTACGAAGATGCCCCGACTGGTGATGGTCCCCTCTCCGTCGCGAGAGGTTTCCAGCACCCATGTCGAGTTCCGTCAGGAGGGCGCAACTGTGGTTGTCACCGACCTTGGATCGACGAACGGTACGTCCATTTCCAATCCAGGGTTTTCGCCTTTGGGGCTCCGCCAGGGCGAGTCGGTCGCCGTCGTGGCCGGTTCGGTAGTGGATATTGGGGATGGCATCCGGATCATCGTCATTTCAGACTCGGAAGAACCATCGTCGGAGGTCCCAGCGTGACAGTTCTCGGTGAGAGCACCGACCGTCGTGAGTTTCCGATCCCGGGACTGAAGGATGCCGTTGTGGCACTGAGCTGGGGTGTCGCAACCGACACCGGGCACAAGCGAGCGCACAACGAGGACAGTCTCGTGGCGGTGGGCACAGTATTCGCCGTCGCCGATGGCATGGGCGGTCACGCCTCTGGCGAGGTCGCGAGTGATGCTGTCGTCACTCGGCTCGCCGAACTCGCCGAGGGCGGCCAGGTTGATCCGGAGGCCATCGTCGACGCACTGCGCGCTGCGACCACCGACATTTCGCACGTCATCGATGAGCGTGATCTTGGCGTGGGCACGACGGTGACCGGTGCCGCTATGACGAATCACGGTGGTCATCCTTACTGGGTGGTCTTCAACGTGGGAGACTCGCGCCTTTACCTCTTTGAGCACAATGTGCTCACTCAAATCACGCTCGATCATTCGGTCGTACAGGAACTGGTGACCGCCGGGTTGATCACCTCACGTGATGCAGAGAATCACCCCGACAGCAATGTCGTCACGCGGGCCGTGGGTTTCAATGCAGAGCCGGTGCCGGATTTCTGGCTCGTTCCCGTCACCGCGGGCTCGCGAATACTTGTGTGCTCCGACGGACTCACTCGGGAAGTCAGCGAACTTCGGCTTCGACTTCACCTGGCAGCGGGACTGAGCGCACGCGAAACCGCGCTCGCCCTCATCGATGCCGCTCTTGCTGAGGGTGGAAGAGACAATGTCACGGCCATCGTCATCGACGTTTTGACCTCAGGCAACCGCAAGGGTAATGAGCTTCTGGAGGTGGGGGACACCGCGCCGGTCTCGCGACTACCACAAGGCTGAACTCGCAACGTAGCCCCCTAGAAATGGGGCGGGTGTACTTCCTGTGAAGACTGTCATACTGGGCTCGAGTCCAGAACCCGTCTGCCTAGAATGGGAGCGGGCTGAGCGAGCGCAACCCGATGCGTCGTGCCCGCGAGTGAGTGAGCGAGGGGGCACTATGGCCAGGCGCTTGCCGTCGCAGCCTCCTGTGCTGCCCGGCTTCTCTCACGTGCACATTCTGGGTTCAGGTGGCTTCGCTGACGTCTTCCTTTACGAGCAAAACATGCCGAGACGTCAAGTCGCTGTCAAGGTCATGCTGAGCGAGATCGTGAACGACCAGGTTCGGCAGATGTTCCAGGCTGAGGCCAACCTCATGGCCCAACTGAGCACGCATCCCTCGATCCTGACCGTGTACCAGGCGGGGGTCTCCGCTGACGGTCGACCGTTTCTCG
>JBDTCD010000097.1:0-10193 GCA_039923755.1 Terrimesophilobacter sp.
GTCGCGAGCGCACAAGACATCGACGCCGCCATGGAGCTTGGGTACGGACATCCCGTGGGGCCGCTGAAGCTCACGGATGTCGTGGGGCTCGATGTGCGCCTCGGCATCGCCGAGTACCTGCACGCGACTCTGGGCGACCGCTTGAGTCCGCCGAATTTGCTTCGTGAGATGGTGGACCGCGGCGACCTCGGGCGCAAGTCCGGTAAGGGTTTCTACCAATGGCCACGGGAGGGCAGTTGACAAGAACAGCAGTGACCACAGTTGTTCCCAGCTACCTGATGGATGAGTGGTGGGTGCCCGCCAGTGGCAGTGCCTCGGCCATTCTTGACGCGAGCACCGGGGAGACCATTGCTTCCGCGAATGTCACCGGCGTCGACATCCCGGGCGCAATCACCTACGCACGCACGGTGGGCCAGGCCGGTCTCGGGGCGCTCACGTTTCACGAACGCGCCCTGAAATTGAAGGAACTCGCGCAATACCTGAATGGCAAACGCGAGGAACTCTATCTAGTCTCGGCGCAGTCGGGCGCAACGCGCGGCGATTCGATGGTCGATATCGATGGCGGCATCGGCGTGCTGTTCACGTTCAGCTCCAAAGGTCGCCGCGAGTTACCCAATTCGAACGTCATCGTGGACGGTGCCGCAGAGGTGCTCTCGAAGGATGGCTCGTTTATCGGCCAACACATATACACGCGTCTGCCCGGCGTTGCGGTGCAGATCAACGCGTTCAACTTTCCGGTGTGGGGCATGCTGGAAAAGTTTGCGCCCGCCTTCATCGCGGGCGTACCGACGATCGTAAAGCCGGCGACCCCCACGGTGTACGTCGCGGAAGCGGCGGTGCGGATGATGGTGGACTCCGGCATCCTGCCTGACGGCTCACTTCAGCTCATCTCCGGCTCGGCACGCGACCTCATCGACCACCTCGACTACCGCGATCTTGTCGGGTTTACCGGGTCAGCAACCACCGCGAACGCACTGCGCTCCCACCCCAACGTCGTACACGGAGGCGTGCGATTCACGGGGGAAACGGATTCGCTGAACGCCGCCATCCTCGGGCCGGATGCCGTGGTCGGCACGCAAGAGTTCGACGCCTACATTAAGTCGCTGGTCACCGAGATGACAGTCAAAGCGGGCCAGAAGTGTACGAGCATTCGCCGCGCGATTGTGCCGAACTCGCTTGTGGATGATGTCATCGCTGCTGCCGCTTCTCGCATCAAGGAGCGCGTTATCGTCGGCGATCCGCGCGCCGAAGGCGTGACGATGGGCGCGCTTGTAAGCCGCGAGCAGAAGGACGAAGTAAAAGCGCGTGTGCGCGAACTCGTTGCGGCCGGTGGTGAGATCGTGCTCGGCTCGCTCGATGAGCCGGAGATTCGCCACGCGGATGGTTCCACGGGTACCGCGCCGCAGGGCGCGTTCATGCAACCTGTTCTGCTGCACTTCGCTGACGCGCTGGCCACTGCGGCACACACGATCGAGGCCTTTGGCCCAGTGGCGTCGGTGATCGGTTACGACTCGGTGGAGGAAGCGGTGGCCCTTGCCGCACTCGGCGGCGGTTCGCTCGTCGCAACGGTGGCCACTCACGACCCGGATGTCGCTCGCACCGTGGTCGAAGGAATTGCTGCCCACCACGGACGCACCCTCATTCTCGACCGTGACGACGCCCGATCGAGCACGGGCCACGGTTCGCCGGTGCCGCACCTCATCCACGGCGGGCCAGGCCGCGCGGGCGGGGGAGAGGAGCTCGGTGGGATCCGCTCGGTCTTCCACCACATGCAGCGCACCGCAGTGCAGGGTTCGCCTGCCATGCTCACGGCGGTCACCGGCCAGTGGTTCACAGGGGCCCCCCGCAACCTCGACGGTCCACACCCGTTCCGTAAGTCGATCGCCGAGTTGCGGATTGGCGATGCGGTCGCTTCGCCCCTCCGCGTGGTGACGCTCGACGACATCACCTCGTTCGCCAACACGACCGGTGACACGTTCTATGCCCACACGAACGAGGCGGCGGCGGCAGCGAATCCATTTTTCCCGGGCATCGTCGCACACGGCTACCTGCTCGTATCGTGGGCTGCTGGCCTCTTCGTCGATCCGGACCCTGGCCCCGTACTCGCGAACTACGGACTGGAGAACCTGCGGTTCCTCTCGCCCGTGTCGCCCGGCGACAGCATCCGGGTCACGCTTACCGCGAAAAAGATCACGCCGCGCGAGACAGATGAGTACGGCGAAGTCTGCTGGGACGCGATCATCCACAACCAGAACGGTGAGATCGTGGCCACCTATGACGTGCTCACGCTCGTTGCGAAGGTGTGGCCGACAGCGTAGTAAGCGGCGAACTCGCGCCGATTGCGCCCGCACCACGCGATTGCGCCCCGACGCGCAGGTGCAATGGCACCGAAAGGGCGCAATTAGCGAGTGGTGGCCCGCGGCGCGGTGACCTCCCGCCACGACCACAGCACGGCGAACGTGACGAGGGCCGTCAGTGCTTCGACCGCCATATTCAGGATCCCCAGCGGCTCGGTCCAGTTGCCGATGTCGTCATCGATCTGTGGCAGGCCAACGGTGCGCGAAGCGAGGAACGCAATGAGCGCCAGTGCACTGAGGGCGCCGGTGGCCATCCACACCAGTTCGTTGTCGCGGAAGGCCAGCAGCGCGGCCAGGATGACGCACGCCGCGGAGAGCACGATGAACAGGAGGCCGATGTACGGGGCTTCCATGAGATGCATCGGCGTCAGGTTCACATGGATGGCTGCGTTGACGAGGAGCAGCACAATGGCCAGCCACCGCCACGGCGAATGCTGGGCTGGGTTCGAAAGGTAGGACATGATGTGACTTCCGTTTCAGTGAGTGAACGGCCACGAGAGGGCTGACTCGTGTTGTGTCGAGCCAGCCCGCCCGCAGACACTCGGTGAGAGCGGGGTGGTTTAGAACTTGTCAGGGAACTGGGTGATGATGCCCATGCTGAGCATGTCGGCCATCTGAACCATGTGGGCCTCGGCCGCGTCATAATCGGTGATGGCTTTCGCGTAGTTTCCCGTGAGCACATCGGTGGCATATCCGATGGTCTGCGTGATGTGTTCCTTCATCATGTCGCGCATGTCGGATCGCTTCCAGTTGGGATTAGCCGAGGCGAGGAAGTCTCCGATCTCCCGGGCATTCGCGTACCAAGCCGCAACCGCTGTGTTCAGCGCGGCGGTGTCACCGGCTTTCGCCGCCACCAGGACAGGAACGGCATCTTTGATATGGGTGGTAAGCAAAGTGGTGAGCTTTGTAGCGGCGGCGTCGCCGTAGTACGGTGCGATCGCGTTCCCGATGTCGACTTGGTTCTGCAGAATGCGACCGATGGTCGGGTTCAACCCGGCCGAATCTGCGGCGAATGCTACGACAGTGTCATATGTCCATTGCATGTGCTCGGCCCACAGTGTCCGCATTGCACTGTGCAAAGCAATCTGGGCGGTCGCGGTAGAGCTGACAGCCATGGCTGGTTGGGCTGCTGCCGGCTCGTCTCCGCCGTTGGTACTGCAGCCGGCCAGCAGGCCTCCGCTGAGTGCGAGTGCTGCAATCAGCGAAACGGCGTACGTGCGGCGCAACGTGGTGTGTTGGATAGACATGATGTGTTCCTTCTTGGGTGAATAGGAATTCAGCGGGCGAACCTTGTCGGTGCGCCGCCAGCCTTACCCTCCTTAGTGATCGGATCTGCCCTCGTCCTTACCGAAGTTTGCGAGATCGGCGATTCTCGGTAAGACATGCCGAGTTGCTGACACTAAACAGGTATGGAGAGTTCTGGCTTACTTCTCGGGATACCGACGATTGCCCGCCCTCGGCCGCACGGGGGGCCGCTTCGATGGCCCCCTGAGCGGTCGATCTTTACCGGGTATGACGATTTCGCAATGTGCCAGTTGGCGGTGGAGTACACGGCCGGCATGCCGACAATGGCCGTAAGCGAGGATGATGTTCCCACGATGTGTGCATTTCCGCGTGGAAGGGGAGGTTGGCGGGTGAGCGAAACGAGTGACCCGAGGGAGTTGACTGTCGATGCCCGAGATCAGCCGTCATCCGTAGCCAGCGACGTGCCCCCGGCACAGGTTGACTGGATCATGCTCCTGTCCGTTCCAGGACGGGCATATGAGGACGCCGTGGCGCAGATACATGCGCTTCAACTTCGGGCGGCACGCAGACAGGTCAGCCGGATGCGGGAGGCCGCCATGTTCGGCGCCGCGAGGCGGGAAGAAATCATTCACTCAGCTGCGGATGAGGCGACGATGGCGGTGTTGGCCCGGCTGAGTTCGTTCGAGGGGCGAAGCGCATTCACGACCTGGGCGTACAAGTTCGGCATCTTGCAGGCGGGAAACGATGTTCGACGCGCAGCCTGGCGTGATCGGGATATCAACCTGGATGACATCCCCGAGCAACGTCAGACCGTGGCACCATCCCCAGAAGGCTATGCGGAGGGACGCGATCTCGCCCAGGCAGTGCGCGACGGGCTTCGGGAGGCATTGACACCGCACCAGAGACGGGTTGCAGTTGCGGTGCTCATCGACGAAGTGCCCATCGACGTGTTGGCTGAGCGGCTCGGCATCAACCGCGGAGCCCTGTACAAAACGCTGCACGATGCTCGCCAGCGACTTCGGGCATTCCTGGCCACCCGTGACTTCTTATTGCCCGCCGCACCCAGAAAGGAGGTGACACAATGACCAACCTTGAATCACTGACACCGGATGCGATCGATCGCTTGACCGCGAACACCGAGCCGTGGCTTTCGTGCGACGACTGTTTCGAGCTTGTGGACGTCGTCATCGAAGCATTAGTGGTCTCGTCTACTCCGTTTTCAGAAGAGTTCCGAGTTCATCTACTGCGGTGCCCGGTGTGCAGAGAAGAAGCGAGTTCGCTCGCGGAGATCGTCGCCGCCGACCTCGGTTTCTCACCTGCTGACGCTGTCGCACAAATTGATACGGCGCTTTCGGGAGTGGGCGCCTAGATCGTATCGTCGGCGATACGCCGATCGAGGAGCTCACTGAGCCTGTTTGTCACCTTTGCGCCGCGGCGCGGGAGATCAATCGAGTCGAACCGGCCCAACTAGTGGGCGCGTACGCCTCCGAAAGCGACGGCGACGACATCATTGGCCACGGCTTCCGCGCTGACCGGGCCGCCTGGCCGGTACCAGTCCACGACCGAACCGATCATCCCGAAGAGCAGTCGCGTCGTCGTACGCGGATCGATGTCGCTGCGGATGTCGCCATCCGCTCGCGCTTCATCCACGAGTTCAGCGATGACCTGATTGAATGCACGTCGACGCTCGAGGGCATTGCGCTCGAGCTCAGTGTTGCCGCGAAGGCGAAGCAGCAGCGTGACGAACGGCAACTGGTCCGTCAGGACGCCCACGGAAGACCGCAACACGTACATGAGCCGGTCGATGGCGGAACCCGTCGACGCGAGCGGGTCGACCAAGATAGCTTCTAGGCTGTCGAGCGCGCGGTCCAGCGCCAGCTGAAGCAGGTACTCCTTGCCAGGTACGTGGTGGTAAATCGCCGACTTCGTGATGCCGAGGCTTTCGGCGAGCACGCCCATCGACGTGGCGTCATAGCCGTGTTGGATGAACACCTCAGCGGCACCGCGCAGGATCGACTCCTGGTCGTGGCTTTGTCGGGTGGAAGCGGCAATGTCGGTCATGATGCCTGCTCCGTCGTTGTGCGTTCGGATTTCGCGTGTTCCGACTTCGGGTGCTCGTTCGGGTGTTCGGATTTCATATGGTCTGGGCGAACAATCCGGCCGTGTCCACGGTATTCGGCGATGATGCCGGTACTGTTTCTCACTTCGACATCGCAAATCACACTTCTGCCCCTTTGGGAGCGTACCGCTGCGGTGGCCGTGAGCAGATCACCGGCATGTCCAGGCGAAAAGTAGGTTATGTCGGCACCCGAGGACACGACGAGGGTGACTTCCGAGTTGCATGCCATGGCGAATGCGGTGTCGGCGAGGGTGAAAACCAGGCCACCGTGCACGATCTGATGACCGTTCACCATGTCATCGCGCACGCGCATTGTGACAATGGCGTGGCCTTCGCTCATCTCCACGACATCCATGCCGAGCAATTCGGTGGAGGCGCGATCTTCGCGAAGCATCGTGTCGGGTCGTTCATATGTACCAGTGGGGGCGTCGCTCATCGTTGACCGCCAATCTGTCGGATGTTAGCCTAGGGCAAAGCCTAAACGAACGGTCGGTCAGTTGCTAGAGGCAACGCAGATCGCCACTCGAAGTTCGAAACCCTGCAATCGAAGGTGATCACCATGGCGGCTGCCGCACCCCGTACATCCGACAAGGACACGGACCCCGCCCAGAAAACGGCTGAGGACCCGGCCGGTCGCGCGCACTTCGACGAGCTCATCGCTGCGGACCAACGGGTGGAACCCACCGACTGGATGCCCGAGGCGTACCGCAAGACGCTCATCCGCCAGGTGTCGCAGCACGCGCACTCGGAGATCATCGGGATGCAGCCGGAGGGTAACTGGATCACCCGCGCACCGAGCCTCAAGCGCAAGGCCATCCTGATGGCGAAAGTGCAGGATGAAGCCGGCCACGGCCTCTACCTCTACTCTGCCGCGCAAACTCTTGGCGTTACCCGCAATCGGATGACAGAGGACCTCATTAGCGGCAAGGCGAAGTACTCCTCGATCTTCAACTACCCGACGCCCACGTGGGCGGACATGGGCTCGATCGGCTGGCTCGTCGACGGCGCGGCGATCTGCAACCAGGTGCCGCTATGCCGCGCTTCGTACGGACCATACGCCCGTGCGATGGTGCGGGTGTGCAAGGAAGAGTCGTTCCACCAGCGGCAGGGCTTCGAAATTCTGCTGCACCTTTCGCGTGGCACGAAAGAGCAGCACGAGATGGCTCAGGAATCTGTGAACCGCTGGTATGCCCCTGCGCTGATGATGTTCGGGCCGCCGGATGCCGATTCGCCGAACTCCGCGCAGAGTATGGCGTGGAACATCAAGCGGTTCAGCAACGACGACCTGCGCCAACGGTTCGTGGACATGATCGTTCCACAATCCGAGGTGCTCGGGCTCACACTGCCCGACCCGGACATCAGGTGGAACGAGGGGCGCGGGCACTACGACTTCGGTGACCTCGACTGGGATGAGTTCTACGAGGTGTTGAAGGGTCGCGGGGCGGCCAACGCCATCCGTTTGGAGCGTCGACGTACAGCGCACGAAGAGGGCGAATGGGTGCGCGAGGCCGCAGCTGCATACGCCGAACGTGTGCGCGTGAAAGCTGAAAAGGCGAATGCCGAGAAAGCGAAGGCGGCCTGATGAGTTCTCCCGGAGCAGACGAGACCGAACCGTGGCCCCTCTGGGAGGTGTTCGTGCGCTCGTCGCGCGGCCTGTCGCACCTTCACGCGGGTTCCCTGCACGCGCCGGATGCCGAAATGGCGGTGCGCAACGCGCGTGACTTGTACACGCGCCGTAACGAGGGCGTCTCCATCTGGGTGGTGCCCTCGAGTGAGATCACGGCATCCGATCCTGACGCGAAGGGCGCTTTCTTCGAGAGCCCGCGCGGCAAGGAGTACCGCCACGCGAGCTACTACACCGAGTCTGAGGGTGTGAAGCACTTGTGAGCGATCAAACGTTCAGAATTTCGGCGGGAGAAGCGCTCACCGCCGAAAAAATCACCGAGGCCGGCGAGAAACCGACAGAGGCGGTGGCGAACTACGCCCTGCGCCTCGGCGATGATGCACTGATCCTTGCCCAGCGGCTGGGTTGGTGGATCGCGCGTGCGCCGGAGCTGGAGGAGGATGTGGCTCTCGCCAACATTGCCCTCGATCAGCTCGGCCACGCGCGCTCGTTTCTGAGTTATGCGGCGCTCGCGTGGGACAAAACCGAGGATGACCTGGCCTACTTTCGCACGGAGCCGGAGTTTCTGAACCTCCAGCTCGTGGAGCAGCCCAACGGCGACTTTGCGGCGACCATCGCGCGTCAACTCATCATTTCTTACTACCAGTTCGAGCTGTATCGCAGGCTCGTTGAATCCCCTGATTCGACGCTCGCCGCCATCGCAGCCAAGGCCGTGAAAGAGGTCGACTATCACCGCGATCACGCCACCCAGTGGGTGCTTCGCCTTTCGCTCGGCACTGAGGAGTCACGTCGGCGCATGATCGACGGGCTCGCCTCGATGTGGCCGTACGTGGACGAGTTGTTCCGCGACGACGATTTTATTGGTTCTCTTGGCTCTACGGCAGTGCTTCCCTCGTCGCTGCGGGACGATTTCGATGCGCTGACCGGCGCAGTGCTGGATGCGGCCGAACTCGAACGCCCGGAAGGATTCGTGGCGCGCGGGGGAGGCCGCGAGGGCATCCACACGGAGTTCATGGGCCCGCTCCTCGCGGAGATGCAGGTGCTCGCCCGGGCGCATCCGAGGGCGACGTGGTGACCATGGCGCTCGACTCGCTAAGGGAATCAACAGCCCGACCCAAGCCCAAAGGCGGAGAGGGCGCACACGTGTGGAACCTCGCGGCCACGGTGCTCGATCCTGAGGTCCCCGTGTTGACGATCGAGGATTTGGGTGTGCTTCGCTCTGCGGAGATGGTTGACGGCCGAGCAATAGTGACCATCACGCCTACCTACTCTGGTTGCCCGGCGATGGATGCGATTCGCGATGACGTGCTGACTGTGCTCAACGGTGCGGGTTATGCGGATGCCGACGTGAGGCTCGTGCTCTCGCCAGCCTGGACGACCGACTGGATGTCAGAATCCGGCAAGGCGAAGCTGCTCGAATATGGCATTGCGCCGCCCACCGGGCACGCCGCAATGGGTGGACCGGTGCGAGTTGCGCTGTCGGTGAAGTGCCCGCAGTGTGGGTCCCTCAACACGACCGAATCGAGCCGCTTCGGTTCCACGGCGTGCAAGGCGCTCTACACGTGCAACGCGTGCCACGAGCCCTTCGACTATTTCAAGGTGCACTGAGATGGCGCTCGAGCCGGCGCCACAGCGCAAGCGCGCCCGATTTCATCCGTTGACGGTGCGTGAAGTCCGTCGCCTCACCGAGGATTCCATCGAGGTCACGTTTGACGTGCCCGACGAGTTCGCTGGCAACTACGACTATGAGCCTGGCCAGTATCTGGCGTTGCGCATGGAGTTGAATGGCCGCGAATTACGTCGCAGCTATTCGATTTGCGCGGTGCCGGTACCGGGGGAGTTGCGGGTCGCGATCAAGCGTGACCTCGGTGGTGAGTTCTCCACGTGGGCGAACGAGTCGCTTCAGGCAGGCGCTGTCATCGATGTGATGAGCCCGCAGGGCACCTTCACGACCGAGCTCGCGCCCGACACTAATAGGCACTATGCGGCGATCGTGGCCGGCTCGGGTGTCACCCCGATCATGTCGCTGGCGCGCACGATCCTTCGCACCTCGCCGAACACGCAGTTCAGTCTGATCTACTCGAACCGCACCGCCAACGATGTGATGTTCCTGGAGGAGCTCGCCGAGCTCAAGGATGCGTTCCCCGCTCGGTTCGCGCTTTACCACGTGCTCACGCGGGAGCGACGTGCGTCCGACGTGCTGTCGGGCAGGTTGGATGCCGAACGGTTGGGGACGTTCCTCGAATACCTGGTGCGTCCGGGCGACGTGGATGAGTGGTTCATTTGCGGGCCGTTCGAACTCGTGCAGCTGGTGCGCGACACGCTGGAAGAAGCTGGGGTCGACCGCCACCACGTGCGGTTCGAGCTGTTCACGACGGATCGTCCCGACCGGCCAGAGGGTTCGATGGGCCGCCCGGTGATCGTCGACGAGGGCGACGCTGTGCGAAAGATCACGTTTACGCTGGACGGGCTCACGGCATCCATCACTACGCCGGTGCACGGTAGGGAGACGATCCTGAATGCGGCGTTGCGGGTGCGGCCGGATGTGCCGTTCGCGTGTGCGGGCGGCGTGTGCGGCACGTGTCGGGCAGTGTTGACTGAAGGCACGGTCACCATGGATGAGAACTACGCGCTCGAACCCGAGGAGTTGGAGCGCGGGTACATTCTCACCTGCCAGTCGCATCCGACGAGCGAGGCAGTTACTGTCAACTACGACAGCTAGGAGCGCACATGATCGACCTGAGTATTGCCGGCAATGTCGCCGCCGTCACTTTGGACATCCCCGAGAAGCTGAACGCGCTCGATGAGGCTGCGCTCGCCGAGTTGGGTGCTCGACTCCAGGAGGCAT
>JBDTCD010000098.1:0-8341 GCA_039923755.1 Terrimesophilobacter sp.
TTTGCGTTAAGCAGCCTCGCAGATTGAGGAGCAGCGGCTGGTTGAGGGGTTCGCGAAGCGAATCCGGGTTTGCTGGTTGAGGGGTTCGCGAAGCGAACCCGGGTTTGCTGGTTGAGGGGTTCGCGAAGCGAACCGTCTCGAAACCAACGGAAAATTACGAAGGAGCAGCAGGCATGGCAGATTCGCCAGAACGGCCGAAGCGCCCAGGTGGCCCGCCCGGCGCTCAGCGCCACGGGTCTGCGCGCCCTGCGAAAGGCACGCCGTCATCAAAGAGGCCCGGGCCAGGCTCATCGAGCTCGGATGGCCGCCCGCAGCGCAGTGGGGACAAGCCGGCGTGGAAGAAGCCGGACGGCGATAAGCCTGCCTGGCCCAAACGTGACGATCAGAAGTCAGGCGGCCCAAAACGCGGGGTTCAGCGCTCAGGCATCCCCAAGCGGGACGGCCCCAATCGTGACGGCCCCAAGCGGGACGGCCAGCATCGAGATGGTCCAGCCCGTGGTGATCGTGGCCGCGGCGATGAGCAGAGGCTCTGGACTCGGCGGGGCAGCCCAGCTCGCGGCGACTCCTCCGCATCGGAGCGCGAGCGCCCCGAAGACCGTGATCCCTACGGCACCAAGTCCGTTCGTCCACGCCACGATGCTCCCGAGATCCCCGAGGATGTGCTTCCGAACCAACTGGACCGCGTCGCACGCGCTCAGTTGAAGACTCTCAGCAAGGAAAATGCCGACGAGGTGGCGCGCCATATGGTCATGGCGGCGCGGCTCATCACCGAGGATCCGGAGCTTGCCCACGCTCATGCTGTGTCGGCCGGCCGACGCGCGGGGCGGATCGCCGTCGTGCGCGAAACGCTTGCCATCACGGCGTATTCGATCGGCGATTTCGCTCTCGCGCTACGTGAACTTCGCACCTATCGTCGGATCTCCGGTCGGGATGACCAGCTACCGATGATGGTCGATTGCGAACGCGGCCTCGGCCGGCCGGAAAAGGCATTGGAGCTCGGCCGTTCCGTACCCAAGGCGACCTTGCCCGTTGACGTGCAGGTGGAGCTCGCCATCGCCATGTCGGGTGCCAGGCTCGACCTTGGACAGACTGATGCCGCGCTCGTCGAGTTGCAGATTCCGCAGCTTGACCCGGATACCGCTTATCCGTGGAGCCCCGCTCTGTTCGACGCATACGCCACAGTTCTTGAAGATCTCGGCCGACAGGATGAGGCGGAGACGTGGTACACCCGTTCCGATCTCGCCACCGCAGCCTTGTCTTCCGCCGACGAGGCCGATGACGATGAGATCGAAGTGTTCGAGGAAGAGGGCGAAGAGGCTGCACTAGACGACGTTACAGACGACGACTACGACGCTGGCGACGCTGAAGCCAAAGTTGCCGACGGTGACGCTGAACGCTCCTCCGAGGACCCGGTCGATGACTGAGCCCACGCCGCTCGACGGTGTCGATCTTGTTCTCGCCGACCTCGATGGTGTTGTATACCGTGGCGCCGAGGCCATCCCGCACGCGGTCGACAGTATCAATCGCGCGGGAGAGACTCGCAGGGTCGGCTACATCACGAACAATGCGTCGCGAACCCCGACATCCGTCGCGGAGCAACTCACTAGCCTCGGGTTACACGTCGTCGCTGATGATGTCGTGACCTCGCCGCAGGCTGCAGTGCGCCTGCTATCGAACCTCATTCCGCCAGGTTCGCTGGTGCTGGCCGTGGGCGGCGAGGGTCTTCTGGTGGAGCTCGCACAGGCCGGTTTCGCCGTGACGGACTCGGCCAAGGATCGACCGGCAGCAGTCATTCAAGGATTTGCGCAGGATCTTGGTTGGATGCAACTGGCCGAGGCGGCCTATGCCCTGCAGGGTGAGGGCGCGGATATCCCGTGGGTCGCAACAAACACCGACTGGACGCTTCCCACAGCCCGAGGTACCGCGCCAGGCAACGGCACGCTGGTGTCCGCGATTCACCTTGCCGTGGGCAGGCTTCCTGTCGTTGCGGGAAAGCCGGAGGTGGCGATCTTCGACGAGGCACTGCGCAGGTTTGGCGGAATGAAGCCTCTGTTCCTCGGTGATCGGCTGGACACCGACATTCTCGGCGCGAACCGGGCTGGCATCGACTCCGTGCTCGTGCTTACCGGTATCGACAAGGCGAAACAGGTTCTCGCAGCGGACCCGAATTCACGGCCGACCTATCTGCTCGATGATCTTCGTGGCCTTCACGAGCCGTACCCTGCAATTCTGGATGAAACGATGCCGGATGGCTCCCGCACCGTGACGGTCGGCGACGCGGTGGTGCGGATGGTCGGTAATGTCGTTTCGGTGGCGAACAGCGGTGGACGCCGAATCGACCTTCTCCGTGCGGGGACGGCGGCGATTTGGGGGAGTGGCCTCGCGATCTACGGCCTCGAGGTCGAACCGGAACTGTACGCTTAACCCATGCCTGATTCGCCATCCCAGCCCGGATCATCAACCTCCGATGAACTCGATGCTTTGCTTTCTCGCCTTCAAGTCATTGAAGACCAGCCTCTTGCCGAGCGTGCTCCCGCCTATGTCCAGCTACACGATGAGTTGCGGGCTGCGCTCGAGGGGGCAGACGCGTCGGCGTGAGCGTGTCTGAGTCCTCTGGCCGGATGCGTCTCGACGCGGCTCTCGCCGCCCGCGGCCTTACCAGGTCGAGAACGAGCGCGGTCAGGCTCATCGCGGATGGTCTCGTCACCGTCGACGGTCGTCCAGCGCTCAAGGCGTCGCAACCGGTATTAGACAACTCCGTGCTGGCGGTAGCACCACTCGATCACTACGTGAGTCGTGCGGCCCATAAGCTTGCTGCCGCGTTGGATTCCTTCGATGTGAAGGTTGCCGGACGAACAGCGCTCGACGTCGGCGCCTCGACGGGAGGTTTCACGCAGGTTTTGCTCGAACGCGGTGCCCGCCTCGTGGTCGCTCTCGATGTGGGGCACGGCCAACTCGCGCCCATCATCCGGAGCGACGAGAGGGTGAAGGTGGTCGAGGGCATGAACGCTCGCTATCTCACGAGCGAGGCGCTGGCTGGCTTGGTGCAGGATGGCGCAGTGCCGGACCTCGTCGTCGCTGACCTGTCTTTCATCCCGCTCGGGCTCGTTCTCCCGGCAATCGTGGAGTCCGTCGGGCCCAACGCCGACCTCATCGTCCTCATCAAACCTCAGTTCGAGGTTGGCCGCGGAGGCGTCAGGGAAGGCATCGTTCGAGACGCACGATTGCGCGAGGATGCCGTGACCGGAGTGCTCTGGGCGGCATGGGATCTCGGGTTCCGCACGGCGGGACTCATCTCCTCCCCGATCGCCGGCTCAGCAGGAAATCGCGAATACCTCGCCTGGTTCTCCACCGAGGTCGGCGGCAATCCGACAGAATGGAGACAGCAGGTCTCTACGCTTGCACGGGCATGAGCGCTCGCACGATTCACGAGTCAGCTTGACGCCGGACACGTTCACCGACCACACGATCATGGAGGCTCACGTGGCAGCACGGCACTTTCTCATCGTCTCGCACACCGGGCGCGCGGAGACGCTCGTCGCGGCCGTGCAAGTGTGCAGGCGGTTGGTCGATGATGGCGTGATCCCCGTGCTCCCCGAGGCAGATCGGGCTGATGTCCTGGCCCACGACCCTCTGCTTCCCGTGGAGATTCTGGGGGAGGGAGTGTCGCTTTCCGAACTCGAACTTGTCATCGTTCTGGGCGGCGACGGCACAATCCTCCGGGCCGCCGAAATCGCGCGACAATCCGGTGCGCCGCTGCTCGGGATCAACCTCGGGCACGTGGGGTTCCTTGCCGAAGCTGAGCGGGAGAGCCTCGACGAGAGTGTGCGAAAGGCTCTCGACCGCGAATACCAGATCGAAGAGCGCATGACGCTCGCGGTGCGGGTGAAGGTAGACGCGGAGATTGTCTACGAAACCTGGGCGCTCAATGAGGCAACGGTCGAGAAGGCAAGCCGCGAGCGAATGCTCGAAGTCATCATCGAGGTGGACGGCCGACCCTTGTCGAGCTTCGGATGCGATGGCGTCGTGATGTCGACTCCGACCGGGTCCACCGCGTACTCGTTCTCGGCGGGCGGCCCCATCGTGTGGCCCACCATTGATGCGATGCTTCTTGTCCCGCTGAGTGCGCACGCACTTTTTGCGCGGCCTTTGGTGGTCGGGCCGGAATCGGTTTTCGCGGTGGAGGTTCTCGACCGCACGCAGGGAACGGCCGTTTTGTGGTGCGACGGCAGGCGGACCTGGGACCTGCCTCGTGGTGCCCGGGTGATCGTCCGGAAGTCGCCGAACCCGGTACGCATGGCGCGATTGCACAGTAGGCCTTTCACCGATCGCCTGGTCAAGAAGTTCAACCTGCCGGTGACCGGATGGCGTGGACCACTCGACGAGGAGGGCCACGCTTCGTGATCGAAGAACTCTCGATCCGCGATCTCGGTGTCATCGGGGACGCGCGATTGCCGCTTGGCCCGGGATTCACCGCGCTCACCGGTGAAACGGGTGCGGGCAAGACCATGGTCGTCACCGCGCTCGGGCTGCTTCTCGGCGATCGTGCTGACACCCAGATTCTTCGCAGGGGCAGCGCGGCCGCCATCGTGGACGGACACTGGTTGATCGATGATGGCGGCTCCATCGCTGCGCGGGTGGCGGATGCGGGTGGCGAGGTTGATCAGGCGGGAAATGGGCTGGTGTCTCTCATCCTCAGCAGGTCGGTCTCGGCCGAAGGGCGAAGTCGGGCGGTCGTCGGCGGCAGGACCACGCCCGTCGGCGTGTTGAATGAATTAGGTCGGGAGCTCGTCGTCGTCCACGGGCAGGCAGATCAGGCGAGACTTCGCTCGGCCACAGCCCAGCGTGATGCTCTGGATCGATTCGCCGGGGAAGAATTGTCGAGGGTTCTCGGCGACTACCAGGATACCTTTCGGCATTGGCAGGACGGGCAAGGGGAACTGGAGGTTCTCGTTGCAGAGCGCGACCGCCGCTCGAGAGAAGCAGAAGAGCTCAGGATCTCGATCGCCGAGATCGAGCAGGTCAACCCGCTCCGGGGCGAGGATGTCGAGCTTGCGGAGCGTGCAGAGCGTCTCGGAAACCTCGAGGAACTCCGAAGTGCTGCGGCGAATGCCCACGAGCTTGTATCGGCCCAGGCGAGCGATGACGGCAGCGATGTGCTCGGTCTTCTCGATTCCGCGCGACGCCAGTTGGAGCGGATGGTCGGACACGACCCGGCGCTCGCCCCCGTCATCGAGGCCATCACCGGCGCATCGTTTGCTGTGGCGGAGATATCCGCACAGCTTTCGAGTTACCTCGGCGGCCTCGATGCTGATGGAGCCAATGAACTGGAGGCGATCCAGGAGCGTCGGGCTCTCGTGTCGGCGCTCGTGCGCAAACATGGTTCGACTCTGGATGAGACGATCGACTTTCTCGATGTGGGCAGCGGTCGCCTTCTCGAACTCGACAATGACACCGACCGCATCGAGCGACTTGGCCGCGAAGTCTCGGGGAACCGCGAGCGGGTGATGGCGCTTGCCCACAAGCTCACCGAACTTCGGAAGGCAGCCGCGAAGAGACTCTCGGAGGACGTGACTGCCGAACTTTCCGCACTGGCCATGGCCGATGCATCGATCTCCGTCGACGTCGACGACCGAGGCGATTACTCGCTCGCCGGACACGACCAGGTGTCGATCCTGCTCCAACCGCACAAGGGGGCAGAACCCAGGCCGCTCGGCCGCGGCGCGTCGGGGGGCGAACTGTCGCGCGTCATGCTCGCGATCGAAGTGGTCATCGCGGCGAGTGATCCCGTTCCGACTTTTATTTTTGACGAAGTGGACGCCGGGGTCGGTGGTGCGTCCGCGATCGAGATTGGCAAGCGGCTCGCGCGCTTGGCCAGAACTGCGCAGGTGATCGTGGTCACGCATCTACCGCAGGTGGCAGCGTTTGCGACGAACCACCTTCGGGTCGTGAAGACTACCGACGGTGAGATCACCGCGAGCAGCGTGCAACAACTGCAGGGCGAGGAGCGGGCGGGCGAACTCGCACGGATGCTGTCCGGTCTTGCAGACTCGGAAAGCGGGCTCGCCCATGCACGTGAGCTACTTGATACCGCCCGTGCCCTTGCTGGATAGCGGCGTCGGAGCCTGAACCTTGTCGGCCTGTCGCGTCGCGGCACGAACCGACCGGCGCTGATAGACTGCAATCCCGTGGTGGTCAAACATTCTGCGGAGACAACAAAGCACATTTTCGTCACCGGGGGTGTTGTCTCGAGTCTCGGTAAGGGTCTCACGGCCGCTAGCCTCGGAAACCTGCTCACGGCGCGAGGTCTTCGCGTCGTCATGCAGAAGCTCGATCCCTATCTGAACGTGGATCCGGGCACCATGAACCCGTTCCAGCACGGCGAAGTCTTCGTGACCGACGACGGGGCGGAGACCGACCTCGACATCGGCCACTATGAGCGCTTCCTCGACATCAACCTAAGCCAGGCCGCGAATGTCACGACCGGCCAGATCTACTCGCAGGTGATTGCGAAGGAGCGCCGCGGGGAGTACCTCGGCGACACCGTGCAGGTTATCCCGCACATCACCGACGAGATCAAGAGGCGGATGCGGCTCCAGGCTAGGAACGATCCGCGGCCCGACGTGATCATCACGGAGATCGGGGGCACGGTCGGCGACATCGAGTCCCAGCCATTCCTCGAGGCGGCTCGCCAGGTGCGTCACGAAATTGGCCGGGCCAATTGCTTCTTCGTGCACGTCTCGCTTGTCCCCTACCTGCACGCAGCCGGGGAGCAAAAGACCAAGCCCACCCAGCACTCCGTCGCCGCCCTGCGCTCCATCGGTATCCAGCCCGATGCCATTGTGCTGCGCAGCGACCGCCCCGTCCCCGAGTCGATGAACCGCAAGATCGCCCTCATGTGCGACGTAGACCATGAGGCGGTCGTCAACTGCCCGGACGCGCGGAGCATTTACGACATCCCCACCACGCTGCACGAACAGGGGCTGGACGCCTACATCATCGAACACTTCGGGATCGTCGCGGGAGAGGTCGACTGGTCCGGTTGGGCCGAACTGCTCGCGGCCGTTCACGAGCCGAAATTCGAGGTCACGATCGGCCTGGTCGGCAAATACATCGATCTTCCGGACGCATACCTCTCGGTGACCGAGGCATTGCGTGCCGGCGGATTCGCGCAGCACACCAAAGTCAACATCCAGTGGATCGCCTCGGACGATTGCGAGACCCCGGAGGGCGCTGCACGGCACCTGTCCGAACTCGACGGTATCTGCGTTCCCGGGGGCTTCGGCGTGCGCGGAATCGAAGGAAAGCTGGGCGCGCTGCGCTTCGCGCGCGAAAATGGCATCCCGTCGCTGGGTCTCTGCCTCGGACTGCAGTGCATGGTCATCGAGTACGCGCGTAACGTGGTGGGACTCTCAGGGGCATCCTCGACGGAGTTCGACCCCGACACGCGGTTCCCGGTGATCGCGACGATGGCCGAGCAGGTCGAGATCATTGCCGACGGAGACCTCGGCGGTACGATGCGCCTCGGCCTTTACCCGGCAGACCTGGCCGAGGGGTCGATCGTACGGGAACTGTACGGTGAGGCAACCGTGTCCGAACGGCACCGCCATCGCTACGAGGTCAACAACTCCTACCGCGAGCAGATCGCGGATGCCGGCCTCGTGTTCTCCGGAATGTCGCCCGATCGCAACCTGGTTGAGTACATCGAACTCCCGCGTGAGGTGCACCCGTTCTATGTGGCGACGCAGGCGCACCCGGAACTGCGCTCGCGTCCGAACCGCGCGCATCCGTTGTTCCGCGGCCTCATCGCGGCGGCCCTTGAGCGCCAGCAGGCGAGCCGACTGTTCGAGGTCGCCGAGCCGGAATCGGCAAGTGTCTGAAGGGTCGGCACCTGACCTTCTCTCCGACGAGAGATTCCAGGCGGAGGTCACGCAGAGTGATCGCGTGTTCGATGGGGCCGTGTGGGATGTTGTCCGCGAACGGTTCCGATTTGGCGACGGAGAACTCGTGCGTGAGTTCATGGTTCACCCTGGAGCGGTCGCAATCCTCGCGCAGGACACGGAGGACAGAGTCCTGCTCATCAAGCAGTATCGGCACCCGATCGGGTACCGCGAGTGGGAGCTTCCGGCAGGGCTTCTGGACGTTGACGGTGAGGCGCCGCTTGCCGCGGCCCAACGCGAACTCGCGGAAGAGGCCGACCTGGTGGCCGGCGAGTGGTCACAGCTGTGCCAGTTCTTCAGCTCGCCCGGCGGAAGCTCTGAGGTCATCACCGTCTTTCTTGCGCGCTCGCTGTCACCCACGCCGTCGGCATTCAGCCGGTATGCCGAGGAAGCGGAAATTG